>NZ_BAAAPF010000085.1:0-22626 GCF_039531005.1 Streptomyces synnematoformans | reverse complement strand
GGCGGCGCCCGCCGCGCTGCAGCAGGCGCTCGACCACGACGAGACGTTCGTCGCCGTCGCGGACGTCGACTGGGCGCGCCTCGCGCCGGTGTTCGCCTCCGTACGCCCCAGCCCCCTCCTCGCCGACCTGCCCGAGGCGGCCGGGGCCCTGGGCGCCGGAGACGGCGACGCCGACGCCGCGGGCACCGGCCCGGCCGCCGACGGCGCGCCCGGCCCGCTGGCCGCCCGGCTCGCCGGGCTCGACGCCGACGGGCGCCGGGCGGAACTGCTCACCCTGGTGCGTACGGCCACCGCCGAGGTGCTCGGCCACCCCGGGGCGGAGGCGGTGGACCCGTACCGCCCCTTCCAGGACCTGGGCTTCGACTCCCTGGCCGCCGTCTCGCTCCGCAACCGCCTCGGCGAGGCGGCCGGGCTGCGGCTGCCGTCGACCCTCGTCTTCGACCACCCGACGGCGGGCGCCGTCGCGGAGTTCCTGGCCGGCGAACTGCTGGGCGCGGCGGGGACCGACGCGCCGGGGTCCGCGCACGACCCCGGGGGCGGCGGCGCCATCGGCTTCGACCCCGCGTACGACTCGCGGCCGGAGGTCGAGCGGGCCGTGGCCGGGTTCACCGACGAGGAGTTGTTCGCGTTCATCGACGAGCGGCTGGACGCCTTCGAGCACTTCGAGCACTGAGGACGGCGAGGACGGCAATGGCGAGCACGGCGGACACCGGGAACGAGGCGCGCCTCCGGGACTACCTGGAGCGCGTGACCGTCGACCTGCACGAGGCGCTGCGCCGGCTGGACCGGGCGGAGCGGCGCGACCGCGAGCCCGTCGCGGTCGTCGGCATGGCCTGCCGCTTCCCGGGCGGTGTGGCGACGCCGCAGGGGCTGTGGGAGCTGCTGGCCGCGGGGCGGGACGCGATCGGCGGGTTCCCCGCGGACCGGGGCTGGGACCTGGACGGGCTGTACCACCCCGACCCCGACCACCCGGGGACCAGCTATGTCCGGCACGGCGGGTTCCTGTACGACGCGGGCGACTTCGACGCCGAGTTCTTCGGGATCTCGCCGCGCGAGGCCCTGGCCATGGACCCGCAGCAGCGGCTGGCGCTGGAGACGGCGTGGGAGGCCGTCGAGCGGGCGGGGATCGACGTCTCCGCGCTCGCGGGCAGCCGCACCGGCGTCTTCGTCGGGACCAGCGGCCAGGACTACGGGATGCTCACGGCGACGACCGCCGACCGCGTCGAGGGCTACGTGATGACGGGCAACGCCGCGAGCGTGCTGTCCGGGCGGCTCTCGTACACCCTGGGCCTGGAGGGTCCGGCCCTGACGGTGGACACCGCCTGCTCGTCGTCGCTCGTGAGCACGCACCTCGCCGCGGGGTCGCTGCGCGCGGGGGAGTGCGACCTGGCGCTGGCGGGCGGGGTGACGGTGCTGGCGACGCCCGCCGGGTTCGTGGAGTTCAGCCGGCAGCGGGGGCTGGCGCCGGACGGGCGCTGCAAGTCGTTCGCGGCGGCGGCCGACGGCACCGCGTGGGGCGAGGGCGTGGGGATGCTGCTGCTGGAGCGGCTGTCCGACGCGCGGCGCCACGGCCACCCGGTGCTGGCGGTGATCCGCGGCTCGGCCGTCAACCAGGACGGCGCCAGCAACGGCCTCTCCGCCCCCAACGGGCCCTCCCAACAGCGCGTCATCCGGGCGGCGCTGGCCGCCGCGGGCCTCACGCCCGGGGACGTGGACGCCGTGGAGGCCCACGGCACGGGCACCAGGCTCGGCGACCCCATCGAGGCGCAGGCGCTCCTCGCCGCGTACGGGGGCGGGCGGGCCGCGGAACGGCCGCTGTGGCTCGGCTCGCTGAAGTCGAACTTCGGCCACACGGCGGCGGCGGCCGGGGTCGCCGGGATCATCAAGACGGTCCTGGCGCTCCGCCACGGGCAGCTGCCCGCCACCCTCCACGTGGACGAGCCGACGCCGCACGTCGACTGGGCGGCGGGGGACGTACGGCTGCTGACGGAGCGTACGGAGTGGCCGGCGGCGGACGGGCCGCGGCGGGCGGGGGTGTCGGCGTTCGGGGTCAGCGGCACCAACGCGCACCTGATCGTGGAGGAGGCGCCGGCGGCCGGGGAGAGTGGGGCGGGCGGCGCGGCGCCGGCCGCGGGTGCGGAGACGCCGCTGGTGATCGGCGCCGCGGCCGGGCCGGCGGTGCCGTGGCCGCTGTCGGCCCGTACCGAGGACGACCTGCGCGCCCAGGCCGCCCGGCTCCACGCCCACCTCACCGCGGACCCCGCCGCGGATCCTGCCGCGGATCCCGCCGCGGATCCTGCCGCGGATCCTGCCGCGGATCCCGCCGCCGGTCCCGCCGCGGCGTTGGACACCGGCTTCACGCTCGCCGCAGGCCGGCGGCCGTTCCCGCACCGGGCCGTACTCACCGCCGCCGACGCGAACGGCTTCGCGCGGGGGCTGCGGGCGCTGGCCGACGGGCGCTCGGCGGCGGGCGTCGTACGCGGCGAGGCGCGGCAGGACGCCGCCGGCCCGGGGCCGGTGTTCCTCTTCGGCGGCGGCGGCTCCCACTGGGCCGGGATGGGCCGCGCGCTCCTCGACGCCTCACCGGTCTTCGCCGACACCATCGCCGCCTGCGAAAAGGCGCTCGCGCCCCACGTCGGCTGGTCGCTCCGCGACGTCCTCCGGGACGCCGAAGGCGCCGGTCTGGAGCGGGCCGACGTCGTCCAGCCGGCGCAGTGGGCAGTCGCCGTGGCGCTCGCCGAGCTGTGGCAGGCGTGCGGCGTACGCCCCGCGGCCGTCGTGGGCCACTCGCAGGGCGAGATCGCCGCGGCCGTCGTCGCCGGAGGGCTCTCCCTCGACGACGGCGCCGCCGTGATCGCCCACCGCGGCGCCGTACTCCACACCCTCGCGGGGCAGGGCGGCATGGCCGTCGTACCGCTGCCCGAGGACGCCGCCGCCGAACGCCTCGCGCCCTGGGCCGGCCGGCTGACGATCGCGGCCGTCAACGGGCCCGGCGGGGTCGTGGTCTCCGGGGAGACCGCGGCGCTGGACGAGCTGCTGGCGGCCCTGGCCGCCGAGGAGGTCGACGCCCGCAGGGTACGGGTGGACTTCGCCGCGCACTCGCCGCAGATCGAATCGCTCCGCGCCGAACTGCTCGCCGGCTGGCGGGACATCCGGCCGCGGCCGGGACGGGTGCGGTTCGTCTCGACGGTCACCGGGGAGCCCGGCGACACCGCGGACCTCGACGCGGACTACTGGTACCGCAACGCGCGGAGCACCGTCCGCTTCGGCACGGCGGTCGCGGGGCTGGCCGCGGCGGGGCACCGGGAGTTCGTCGAGGTGGGCGCCCACCCGGTGCTCACCTCGGCGGTGCAGGAGGTCCTCGACGCGGAGGGGGCCGGCCCGGGCTCGGCCGTGCTCGGCACGCTGCGGCGGGACGACGGCGGCGCGGACCGGTTTGTCACGGCGCTGGGGGAGGCGTACGCGGCGGGGCTCCCGGTCGCGTGGCCCGCGCTGTTCGCCGGCACCGGCGCCCGCCGCCGCGAGCTGCCCACGTACCCCTTCCGGCGCGAACGGTTCTGGCTGGCGCCGGCGCCGCAGGGCACGGGGGACACCGGCGGGGACGACCGGTTCTGGGACCGCGTACGGGAGGGGGACGCCCGGACCCTGGAGAAGGAGATCGGCGTGGCGTCGGGCGCGCTGGACGCCGTGCTGCCCGCGCTCGCCGACTGGCGGGCCCGCGAGCAGGAGCGCCCCGCAGTCCCCGCGGACCCCGCAGGTCCGGCGGACCCCGCGGGCCCCGGCGACGCCGCCGGGGCGGGACCGGGGCCGGGGCTGCGGCAGCGGCTGGCCGAGGCCACCGGCGACGAGCTGCGCGCCCTGCTGGCCGACCTGGTCAGGACCGAGGTGGCGGCCGTGCTCGGGCACGCCGACCCCGCGGCGCTGCCCGACCGGGGGCTGCTGGAACTGGGCTTCGACTCGCTCACCACCGTCGAACTCCGCAACCGGCTCAACAGCGCCACCGGCGCCCGGCTGCCGGCGGCCGTGCTCACCCGGAACCCCGATCCGGCCGCGCTCACCGAGCAGTTGTACGCCGAGCTGTCCCCGTCCCCGTCGCCCGGGACGCCCGGCCCGTACGACGCGGGGGGCGCCTTCCTGCCCGCGATGTTCCGCGGCGCGCTGGCGCAGGGGCGTACGCGGGAGTTCGTGGACCTGCTGGGCCGGGCGGCTTCGTTCCGTGCGGCGTTCACCGGGCCGGACGACCCGGGCGCGCTCCCCGCGCCCGTCGACCTCACCGCCGTGGGCGCGGGGCCGCGGCTGATCGCGCTGCCCAGCGCGCTGGCGGCGTCGGGGCCGCACCAGTTCGCCCGGCTCGCCGCCGCCCTCCACGGCGACCGCGGCGACCGCGGCGACCGGGACGGCGACCGCGGCGGTCACCGTGTGACGGCCCTGCCCCTCCCCGGCTTCCGCCCCGGCGAACCCCTCCCCGCCGACCTCCCCGCGCTGCTCGACGCCCTGGCCGCCGCCGCCCGGCGCGCGGCGGACGGCGAGCCCTTCGCCCTCGTCGGTTACTCCTCCGGCGGGCTGCTCGCGCACGCCCTCGCCGAACGGCTGGGCGCCGCGGCCGTCGTCCTGCTCGACAGCCGGCCGCTGACCGCGTACACCCCGGCGGACCACCCCGAAATCCTCGACGGCGTCGCCGCCCGCATGGACGTCGTCGACGACACCCGCCTCACCGCGATGGGCCGCTACCTGGAACTCCTGCACACCCTGCACCCCGAGCCGACCCCCGTCCCCACCCTGCTGGCCGCCGCGGAGCGGCCGATCCCGGCCCGGCCCGTGCCGTGGCCGCTGCCGCACACCGAAGTCGTCGTACCGGGCGATCACTTCACCCTCATCGAAGACCACGCCGCGACGACCGCCGCCGCCGTGAGCGCGTGGCTGAGCAACGTCTGGAGAACGAAGGATGAGTAACGACCAGGACCGCACCACGGAATCCACCGACGACCCCGTCGTCGTGGTCGGCGCCGGCCCCTGCGGCCTGGTGATCGCCTGCGAGCTGCTGCGGCTCGGCGTCCCGACCCGGCTGCTGGAGGCCGACAGCGAGCCGCACCGCGGCTCCCGCGCCGTCCTGCTCTGGCCGCCCACGCTCGACGTGCTCGACGGGCTCGGCATGCTCGACGACGCGCAGGCGCGCGGCGTGCGACCCGCCGCCCTCGCGTACCACATGCCCGACGGCAAGATGCTCCGCGTCGCGCTGGGTAAGACGAACGAGCCGCTGGTGCTGCCGCAGCAGGAGACCACCCAACTCCTGCTGGGCGTGCTGGAGAAGCTTGGCGGCCGGGTCGAGTACGGGGTCCGCGTCACCGACGTCAGCACCGCCGACGACGCCGTCACCCTGCGCACCGAGGGCCCGGACGGCGCGACCGACACCGTCACCACCCCCTGGCTGATCGGCGCCGACGGCGTCGGCAGCACGGTGCGCCAGAAGCTCGGCATCCCCTTCGAGGGCGGCAGCGTGCCGATGACGTTCGTGCTGGCCGAGGGGGAGGTGACCGGCGACTTCGGGCGGGACGCGGTGCAGTACTTCCTCGGCCACAAGGGCGCCGTGCTGCTGTCGCCGCTGCCGGGCGGCCTGGTCCGTATCTCCGGGCCCGTCCCGCCCGACATGCCGATGACGCGGGAGGCGGTGCAGCAGATGCTCGACGAGCGCGCCCCCGCCGGCCTGCGCTATGTCTCCGCCACCTCCATCGACTCGTTCACCAGCCAGGAGCGCATCGCCAAGACCCTGCGCTCCGGCCGCGCGTTCCTCGCCGGCGACGCCGCCCACGTCCACTCCGTCGTCGGCGGCCAGGGCCTCAACCTCGGCATCCAGGACGGCCGCAACCTGGCCTGGAAGCTGGCCGGCGTGATCCACGGCACCCTGTCGCCCGCGGTGCTCGACAGCTACACCACCGAGCGGCGGGCCGTCGCCGAGCAGGTCGTGGCGACCACGGGCCGCATGATCCGGCAGGCCGCCGCCGGGCCCCTCGCCTCCCGGGTACGGAACGTGGTGTGGGCCCTGATGCAGGCCACGGGCACCCTGCGGCGCTGGTACGCGCCCATGCTGGCCGGCCGGCTGACCCGCTACCCCGACGTGCTCTTCGGCACCCCCGGGCCCAAGCCGCCCCGCGGGCTGCCGGCCCCCGGCAGCCGCACGCCCGCCTGGGTCCCGGCGGCGGAGCCCGGGCAGGACGGCTTCCGCCTGCTCACCCTGGGGCCGGCCGGCGGCTCCGCCGCCGCTCCCCTACGGCCGGCCGCCGAGTCCCTGGCCGCCGGCCATCCGGACATGCTGACCCACGTCCACGTCACCGGACGCAGGGCGGGCTGGCTGCTGCTGCGCCCGGACGGGTTCGTCGCCGCCGCCGGCAAGGGCGCCGCGCAGCTGGCCGCGGTCGAGTCGCTTCTCGCCCGGGTGGTTGCCGACGGGGCGGGAAACCCCGGGTCGTAGGGCCGGAAGGCGCAGGTCAGGGAGGTGTACGGGCGGGCCGCGGGGTCGGCGGCGTGGGTCGTCGGGCGGGGCCGGATGTTTCACGTGAAACGCCCGGACGGCGTAACGGCCCGCCCGGGGGGTTCCGGGCTGATCCGCGAAGGTGGTAGACCCGAGGGCACGAGGTCCGATTCGTCGCCGTACGCTGGCGGGAACCGCGGTCCCGGGGTGCTCGTTGGACCCGGTGGGTACCGTGGTCAGCCGGGCCCGGCAATGTTCGTCAAGCGGCGCGGCCCGCGCCGGATTGGGGCAGGGTAAGTCATGGGTGTCAGCCTCGCTAAGGGTGGAAACGTCTCGCTGTCGAAGGAGGCGCCGGGGCTCACAGCCGTCGTCGTCGGCCTCGGCTGGGACGTGCGCTCCACCACCGGAGCGGACTTCGATCTCGACGCGAGCGCGCTGCTGCTCGGCGCGGACGGGAAGGTCTCCTCCGACCAGCACTTCATCTTCTTCAACAACCTGAAGAGCCCCGACGGCTCCGTCGAGCACACCGGTGACAACCTCACCGGTGAGGGTGAGGGCGACGACGAGCAGGTGAAGGTGAACCTGGCGGGTGTGCCCGCCGAGATCGACAAGATCACCTTCCCGGTGTCGATCTACGAGGCGGAGAGCCGCCAGCAGAGCTTCGGCCAGGTGCGCAACGCGTTCATCCGCGTCGTCAACCAGGCCGACAACGCCGAGATCGCCCGCTACGACCTCAGCGAGGACGCCTCGACCGAGACCGCCATGGTCTTCGGCGAGCTGTACCGCCACGGGGCCGAGTGGAAGTTCCGCGCCGTGGGCCAGGGGTACGCCTCCGGGCTGCGCGGCATCGCGCAGGACTTCGGCGTCAACGTCTGAGCCGGAGTCACGGTCTGAGCCGGTAACGGCTCTCCCGGTGGTGGACCCGCGGGCTTGCGTGCCCGCGGTCCCCGCCCTGCCCGGTCAGCGGACCGGCGGCGGCCGAGCCGTCGCCGGTCCCGCCGTTTCCGGGGGCGGCCTCCCGGCCCGTCCGTGGGCGGCGGGCGCGCCGTGCGTATGCGACGGGCCACTCCGCGCGGAACCGGCCCCCTGGCGCCGGAGGCCACCCCGTACGCTGGCGGGGTGACCGATCCCGCGGAACCCGCCGAGCAGACGCCCCACGACGACGAGCACGCGCGCGCCGCCGGGTCCGCCGGCGGCGGCGAGCACACCGAGGGTGCGGACGGCGGCGCCGAGCGGCTGGAGCGCGCCGTGCGGGCCGCGGAACAGGCCCTCATCGAGTTCGAGGTGGCCGTCGAGACGTTCCGTATCGAGGTCGACAACTTCTCCCGCCTGCACCACCAGCGCCTCGGCCCCATGTACAGCCGCCTCGACGAGCTGGACGCCCTCATCGCCGAGGCCCAGGCCGAGCGGACGGGCGACCCGGAGGACAAGCGCCGTGCCGACGAGGCGCGGGCGCTGGTCATGCCGATGCCCGGCGTCGAGGAGCTGTTCGGCGGCTGGCTCGACTCCGACGGGCTGTCGCCGGAGGCGGCCGACATGCTCACCGGCCGCCCGGTGTCGCCGCCGCCGCGGGTGCGGCCCAGCGAGGCGGCCCGCCGGCTCTACCGCGAGCTGGCCCGCATGGCGCACCCCGACCTCGCGCAGGACGAGCACGAGTCGGACCGCCGCAGCGCGTTCATCGCCCGCGTGAACACCGCGTACGCCTCCGGCGACGTGGAGGCCCTGACCGCGCTCAAGGCCGAGTGGGAGGCCGGGCCCGCGCCCGAAGAGCCCGCGCGCAGCCGCAGCGAGGAGCTGTACGCGCGGCTGGAGTGGCTGGCGCAGCGCAAGGAGCTGCTGGTGTCGGTGGCGAAGCAGCTGGAGGAGGGCGCGATCGGCCAGATGCTGAAGCTGGCGCCCGACGACCCGGACCGGCTGCTGGAGGAGATCGCCGAGGAGCTGCTGACCCGGGTCGCGGAGAAGGAAGCCAAGCTGGCGGAGCTGGCCCGCGGCTGAGCCGGCGGGCGACCGGACGCTCCCTGCGCGTCCGGCGGTCGGTGTCCGGTAGCGTCGTGGTATGAGCTTTGGTCACGTACCCACGGTCGGCGTCGGCGAGCTGGCGGAGGCCGACTTCCTGCTGGACGTCCGCGAGGACGACGAGTGGCAGGCAGGCCACGCCGAGAGCGCCCTGCACATCCCGATGAGCCGGTTCGCCGCCCGCTACGGCGAGGTGACCGAGGCGGCGCCGCAGGACGGCCGGATCAACGTGATCTGCCGCTCCGGCGGGCGCTCCGCGCAGGTCGCGATGTATCTGGCGCAGCAAGGGCTGGACGCCGTCAACGTCGACGGCGGCATGGAGGCGTGGGCCGCCGCCGGGCGGCCGGTCGTGGACGACCAGGGCGCCCCAGGCCACGTGCTCTGACGCGCCCGCGGCCCGTCCCGGGTCACCCGTCGAAGTCCAGCTCCACCTGCTCCGTCACCGGGTGCGACTGGCAGGCCAGCACGTATCCGGCGGCCAGCTCGTCCGGCTCCAGCGCGTAGCTCCGGTCCATGCGGACCTCGCCGCGGACCAGGAACGCCCGGCACGTGCCGCAGACGCCGCCCCGGCAGGCGTACGGGGCGTCCGGGCGGGCCCGCAGCACCGCGTCGAGCAGCTTCTCGCCCGGCCGCAGCGGCCAGCTCCCGGAGCGCCCGGCGAGGGTGGCGGTCAGCGTGCTGTGCTCGGGCACCGCGGGGGGTACCGCCCATGCCCGCAGGGCTATGGGGGACGCCGGGGGAGGCGGCGCCGGGGCGTCGTCGACGTGGAATATCTCCTCGTGGATCTGGCGGCGCGGCACCCCCAGCGCGCGCAGCCCGCGCTCCGCCTGCTGGATGAGCCCCAGGGGCCCGCACAGGAACCAGCCCTCGACCTCGGCCACCGGCAGCAGCGCGGGCAGCAGCTCCGTCAGCCGCTCCGCGTCCAGCCGCCCGGCGGGCAGCCCCGCCTGCTGCTCCTCGCGGCTGAGCACCTGCACGACCTGCAGCCGGTCGGGATAGCGGTCCTTGAGGTCGGCGACCTCCTCCAGGAACATCGCGGAGTCCGCGGACCTGTCGCTGCGGACCAGGCAGAAGCGGGCGGCCGGGTCGCGCCCGAGGAGGGTCGCGGCGAGGGAGAGCACGGGCGTGACGCCGCTGCCGCCGACCACCGCGCCGTAGCGCCCGCCGGGGACGGCGGCGCCGCGCAGCCCGAAGCGGCCGGCGGGGGTGAGCACGGGCAGGGTCTCCCCCGGCGCGAGCCGCCGGTTGACGTACGGCGAGCAGGCCCCGCCCGCGACCTCGCGGACGCCCACGGTCAGCTCGGCGGGCTCGGGGTCCTCGGGGGAGCAGATCGAGTACGTGCGGCGGTCGCTGGCGCCGCCGTCGGTGCCGGTGGGGATGCGCAGGGCGAGGTGCTGGCCGGCGCGGAAGCCGTAGGCGGTGCGCAGCTCGGGCGGGACGGCGAAGGTGACGGCGACGGCGTCGTCCGTGAGGCGGCGGACGTCGGCGACCTTGAGGTCGTGGAAGACGGCGTGCCCCCGGGGCGCGGCGGGGGAGGTCACGTGTCTTCTCCTAGGGCGCCACGGGGATCAGGCCGGGAGCATATCGGACTCCTGAAGGCCCGCAGCGGGTAAGCCGATCCGCCTTCGGGCTGGCTCAGTGTCTGGTAGCGTCCTGGACGCGGGTTGCGAGAACCAAGCTTCCTGCGCGTGCTGGTCGAGAGCCAAGACAGCACATGCACCTCCAAGCTTGTTGCATCAAACCGGGCAGGTTCCGTCCCGGCTGGTGTTGAGGGAGTAGGACCTTTCGGGTCGCTGACCCGCCGGGCTTCCTGAGCCAGGAATCCCCTGCTTCGGCCGGGGAGGGTTCAAGTCAGCTCCTTGAAGTGGTCGAACGGTTCAAGGCAGTCGGTGCAGCGGCACAGCGCCTTGCAGGCCGTAGACGAGAACGGGGAGAGCAGGACGGTATCGGCCGAGCCGCAGTGTGGACAGCGCACGGGCTCGGCCTTTCCGCTCTGCGGAAGGGCGGCCACAGGTGTGGCGCCCCGTCGCGGGCCCAGCGTCACCGGCACCGGGCCGGACGGGCGGGTCGTACGGGGTGGGGCGATGCCCGCCTCCGCCAGCTTCCGGCGGCCCTCCGCCGTGATGTCGTCCGTCGTCCACGCCGGCGCCAGCACGCGCCGGACGCGCACCTCCGCCATCCCGCCGCGCTCGCGCAGCACCCGCTCGATGTCCTCGGCCATCGACTCCACGGCGGGGCATCCCGTGTACGTCGGCGTCAGCTCGACCTCCACCGCCGCCGCGCCGGTCCTGCGCACCCCGCGCACCACGCCCAGCTCCGCCAGCGTCAGCATCGGCAGCTCCGGGTCCGGCACGCCGCCGGCCAGCTCCCGCAGCCGCCCCTCCAGCGCGGTGTCCGCGGGGGCGCCCGCCGGGGTGTCCGTGCGGCCGTCCGCCGGGGCGCCCGTCCGGGTGTCCCCCGGAGTTTCCGCGCCGGCTCCCGCCCCGGTCTCCGCGTCCGTCACCATGTCGCCCCCGGGTGGCTGCGGTGCAGATGCTGCATCTCGGCGAGCATCAGCCCGAACGGCTCCGTGTGCACGCCCTCGCGTCCCGCACCGGCCGACCAGCCTGTGCCGCGCGGCCCCTCGGGCAGCGTGAGCGTGGCGCGCTCCAGCACCCCGCCCACGGTCTCCCGCCACGCCGCCGCCAGCCCGGCCCAGTCCAGCGCCAGGCCCTCGACGGGGCGGAACAGCTCGCCCGTGTACCGCCAGAGCGCGTCGAGGCCGGCCTGCATCCGGGCGTGGGAGGTCCCGGTGCCGTCGCCGAGGCGCAGCGTCCACTGCTCGGCGTGGTCGCGGTGGTACGCGACCTCCTTGACGGCCTTCGCCGCGAGCGGCGCCAGCGCGCCGGCCGGCTCCCCGCCCGCGCCCGCGGCCAACTGCCCGTAGAGCAGCTCCTGGTAGACGGAGAAGTACAGCTGGCGGGCGATCGTCCGGGCGAAGTCGCCGTTGGGCTGCTCGACCAGCTGCACGTTGCGGAAGGCGCGTTCCTCGCGGCGGAACGCCAGCTCGTCCTCGTCGCCGACGAGGGACAGCAGCGTGCGCGCCTGGCCGAGCAGGTCGAGCGCGATGTTCGCGAGGGCGACCTCCTCCTCCAGGACCGGGGCGTGGCCCGTCCACTCCGTGAGCCGGTGGGAGAGAACGAGGGCGTCGTCGCCCAGCGCCAGCGCCGCGGCGGGGGCGGCCGGGGCGGCCGGGTCCGGGGCCGTGCTCACAGGTTCCGCACCCCCTCCGGCAGGTCGTAGAACGTGGGGTGGCGGTACGGCTTGTCGGCGGCGGGTGCGAAGAACGGGTCCTTCTCGTCGGGCGAGGAGGCGGTGACCGCGGCGGACGGCACGACCCACACCGAGACGCCCTCCTGGCGGCGGGTGTAGAGGTCGCGGGCGTTGCGCAGGGCCATGGCGGCGTCCGGGGCGTGCAGCGAGCCGGCGTGCACGTGCGACAGGCCGCGCCTGCTGCGCACGAACACCTCCCACAACGGCCACTCCCCCGCAGAAGCACCCGAGCCCCCGCCACCGGCTGCGCCGACCCGGCCGCTCGCGCCTCCGCGGGGGCCCAAGCCGGAGCCCGTGCCTGCCCCCGCGCCGGAACCTGCCCCCGCGCCGGGGCCTGTGTCCGCCGTGGGACCTGCGCCCGCGCGGGGGCCCGCACCCGTGCTGGAGCCCGTGCCCGTCCCCACGCCGGGACCTGCGCCCACGCCGGGACCTGCGCCTGCGCTGGAGCCTGTGTCCGTCCCCGAGCCGGTGCCCGCGCCCGCCGCCCTGCCGGGGCCCGCGCCCGCACCCGCGTCTCGGTTCGCCGCGCCCGGGTCTCCGCCCGGCCCCGTCCCCGCGTCGGGGCCCGTGTCCGGCTCCGCGTCGGGGCCCCGGCCCGTATCCGATCCCGCCGTGCCCGCCGCAGGCGAACCCGCGCTCATGCCGCCGCCTCCCCGGGCCCCGCGGCCCCGAGCGCCCGCTTTGCGGCGTACGCCGCGGCCGCCTCGCGCACCCACGCGCCGTCCTCGTGCGCCCGCCGCTTGCGGTCGAGCCGCTGGTCGTTGCACGGCCCGTTCCCGCGCAGCACCTCCTTGAACTCCGCCCAGTCGATGGCCCCGAAGTCGTGCTGCCCCCGCTCCTCGTTCCACTTCAGGTCGGGGTCCGGGAGCGTCAGGCCCAGGATCTCGGCCTGCGGGACGCAGATGTCGACGAAGCGCTGCCGCAGCTCGTCGTTCGAGTGCCGCTTGATCTTCCAGGCCATGGACTGCGCCGAGTGCGCCGACTCGTCGTCGGGCGGGCCGAACATCATCAGCGACGGCCACCACCAGCGGTCGACCGCGTCCTGGGCCATCGCGTGCTGCTCGGGGGTGCCGTGCGCGAGGGTGTGCAGCAGCTCGTACCCCTGGCGCTGGTGGAAGGACTCCTCCTTGCAGATGCGGACCATCGCGCGCGCGTACGGGCCGTAGGAGCAGCGGCACAGCGGCACCTGGTTGATGATCGCGGCGCCGTCCACGAGCCAGCCGATGGCGCCGACGTCGGCCCAGGTGAGCGTGGGGTAGTTGAAGATCGAGGAGTACTTCTGGCGGCCGGCGTGCAGCTTGTCCAGCAGCTCGTCCCGGCCGGTGCCGAGGGTCTCGGCGGCGCTGTACAGATACAGGCCGTGCCCGGCCTCGTCCTGCACCTTGGCGAGCAGGATCGCCTTGCGGCGGAGGGAGGGGGCGCGCGTCAGCCAGTTCGCCTCGGGCTGCATGCCGATGATCTCGGAGTGCGCGTGCTGGGCGATCTGGCGCACGAGCGTCGCGCGGTAGGCGTCGGGCATCCAGTCGCGCGGCTCGATGCGCTCGTCCGCGGCGATCTTCGCCTCGAACGCGGCCTCCTGCGGGGGCGCGGGCCCCGCCGCCCCCGGGTCCGTACGAGGTCCGGAAGCCGCCTCGGCTCCGGACCGGCTGCCTCTTTCGGTGATCGTCTCCGGCATCTCGGCTCCCGCACCCTCCCTACCGACCGATCGTTCGGTTCCATGCTCCTGGACCGGCCTTACGCTGTCAAGGTCGGTTTCTGCCCCCGCACGCTGCGCGGAGGCGGTCGGGGTGGGTAGCGTGCCGGTCCTAAGGACCGGAGGAGACGGGAGCCCGGGGGTTATGGAATCGCGCCAGCCGGACGAGAGCCGCGCCGGCATACCCGACGGCGGGGACGCCGCGGGGCCGGCGGCGGAGCCGGAGCCGGAGACGGGGCCGCGGCCGGCGCTCGGCGTCGCCGGGCTCTCGCCGTTCTCGCGCGTCGTCGTCGCGCTGGCCATCGCGGCGCTGGTCGGCGTCGTCACGGTGCACCTGGGCGCCGGCTTTCTGCACGTCGCGCCGGCGAACACGCTCAGCAAGAAGCACGACGAGACGATCGACCGCATCGTGTTCCCCGAGTTCGAGCAGAACTGGCGGCTGTTCGCGCCCAACCCGCTGCAGACCAACATCCACGTCGAGGTGCGGGCGCGGCTGCAGATGCCCGACGGCGGCGCTCGGGAGACCGGCTGGGTCGACCTCACCGCCATGGACCACGAGGACATCAAGGGCAACCCGGCGCCCAGCCACACCGTGCAGAACGAGCTGCGCCGGGGCTGGGACTACTGGACCGACACCCACGACGAGGACAACCGCGCCGTCTCCGACCGCGCCGACCTCGCCGAGGACTACGTCAAGCGCATCGTGATGCGGCGCCTGGGGCCCGTGCTGAACGACGGCCGGGTCGCGCGGATCCAGCTCCGGCAGGCGAGCCGCCGGATACCGCCGCCGCCGTGGAGCGACGAGCAGTGGGACACCGCGCCGACCTACCGCGAACTGCCCTGGTGGATCATCACGGCGGAGGACCTCATGGAGAGCGACCGTGAGGTGTGGGAGGAGAGGGCCCAGTGACCTCGGCAGCGAACCCGCCCCCCACGCCCCCGGGACCGCCCGCGCCTCCCGCGCCCCGCGCGCCCTCCGCGTCCCCCACGCCGCCCCCGCCCCCGAAGGTCCCGTCGGCGCGCGAGCTGCGCCGGCGCTTCGAGGACGCCCTCACCCGCGGCCTCGGCCACGTCACGACCCGGACGCTCGGCCCGTACCAGACGGCGGTCGTCCGCATCGGCTTCGCGTTCACCTGGCTCTGCTTCCTGCTGCGCGAACTCCCGCACCGGCACGAGCTGTACGGACCGGACGGGCCCTGGAGCTTCGACCTCGGCAAGCGGCTGATCGACGAGACCGACGCGTTCACGCTGCTGATGTGGTCGCGCAGCGACTTCTGGTTCGAGATCGTCTACCTGCTCGCCGTGGCGGCCAGCGCGATGCTGCTGGTGGGGTGGCGGACGCGGACGGCGTCCGTGCTGTTCATGGTCGGCGTCCTGTCGCTGCAGAACCGCAGCATCTTCATGGGCGACGGCGGCGACAACGTCATCCACCTCATGGCCACGTACCTGGTGGTCACGCGCTGCGGCCAGGTGTGGTCCCTGGACGCGCGCCGGGCGCGGCGGCAGGCGGAGCGCGCGGGCGCGGAGCGCGGGGGGCCGGGCGCGGCGCCGCCGCGGGACACGGTTGGCGTGGTGCTGTGGGCGGTGCTCGGCGGCGCGCTGCTCACCGTGACCGTGCTGGGGCACCTGACCTGGGGCTGGTCGCTGATCTTCTGGGGGCTGTGGGTCGCGCAGGCGGTGTGGTGGGCGGCGCACCGCGCCGCGTCCGACGAGCCGCGCACGGTCTGCGACGTGCTGGCGAACCTCGCGCACAACGCCGGACTGCTCGTGATCATGGCCCAGGTCTGCTTCATCTACGCGACCGCCGGCTGGTACAAGGTCCAGGGCACCCGCTGGCAGGACGGCACCGCCGTCTACTACCCGCTGAAGCTGGACTACTTCACCCCCTGGCCCGGCCTCGCGGACATGATGGCGGGCAACGGGACGATGATCATGCTGCTGGCCTACGGCACGGTCATCGTGCAGGTCGCCTTCCCGTTCACGCTCTTCAACCGGCGGCTGAAGAACGTGCTGCTGACCATCATGATCATCGACCACGCGTCGATCGCCGTGATCATGGGGCTGCCGTTCTTCTCGGCCGCGATGATCTCGGCGGACCTGGTCTTCCTGCCGACGGTCTTCCTGATGTGGACGGGTGCCAGGGTCACGGGGCTGAAGAACCTGCTCCTCGGCCGGGTGCCCGACACCGGCCCGCCCGCGAAGCGCCCGCCGGCCGGCGGCGGGGCGGACGCGCCGGACCCGACGGTCCCCGCCCAGGCAGGCCCCCCGGAGGCGCACGCGGACGTCCGCCCGGGCTGAGGGACGCGGACGGTACGGGCCCGGGAGCGGACCGGCGGCCCGGGGCGGCGGTTACGGGACCGGCCACCGGACCGGCGGCACGGGGCCGGGGCCGGGCCCGGGGGGTCGGGCCCGCGCGCGTAGGCTCGCCGCATGACCGGGGACGTCGTACGGCAGTGGCGCGCGGCCGCCGCGGACGACGGCGCCGTGCTGCTCGACGGCTTCCACGCCCTCAAGCACGCCCTGCGCTTCGGCGCCCGCGTACGGATCGCCGCCACCGCCTCCCGCACCGACGCGCTCGTCCTCGCCCGCGAGCTGGCGCCCGACCTCGCCGCGCGGCTGGACGCCCTGCTCGTCGAACTGCCCGACCGGCAGTTGCGCGAGCTGGTGCCCCGGCGGCACCCCACCGGCGTCGCCGCCCTGGCCGACCGGGCCGACGCGGCGGCGGTGCGCGCCGCGCGGCGGGCGCCCCGCACGGCGCCGGTCGTCGTCCTCGACAACCCCCGCAACCTCGGCAACGTCGGCGCCGTCGTCCGCCTCGCCGCCGGCATGGCCGCCACCGGCGTCGTGACCACCGGCGACACCGACCCCTGGCACCCGGGCGCGGTCCGCGGCGCCGCCGGGCTGCACTACGCCACCGCCGTCGCCCGCCTTCCGCTTGACGGCCTGCCCGCCGCCGTGCCCGGCCCGCTCTACGCGCTCGACCCCGACGGCGAGGACCTGCGCACCCTGCGGCTGCCGGACGACGCGCTGCTCGCCTTCGGCTCCGAGCGGCACGGCATCTCCCCGGCCCTGCGCGCTCGCGCGGACCGGCTCGTGTCGCTGCCGATGCGCCCGCTGGTGTCCAGCTACAACCTCGCCACCAGCGTGGCCATGGCGCTCTACCACTGGTCCCGGGACGCCGGCCGGGCCGGCCCTGGGCCCCGGTAGCCGGGTTCCGCCGGTGCTACGCCGGGCGCCGCACCTCGACGGTCCGGAAGCGGTTCGCGACGAACGCCCCGTCCGTCAGCGCCGCGTTCGCCGCCGGGTTGCCGCCGGAGCCGTGGAAGTCGGAGAAGGCCGCGGTCTGGTTCACATACACCCCGCCGGTGAGGTTGACGGACAGCTGCGCCGGCTCCTCCAGGCACGCCTCCTCGACGAGCCGCTCCACCTCCGGCGAGGTCGTGTACGCCCCGACCGTCATGGCGCCCTTCTCACGGATCGTGCGCCGCAGCAGCTCCACCGCGTCGCCCGTGGAGCCGACCGCGACCGCGAACGACACCGGCCCGAAGCACTCCTCCAGATACGCCGCCTCGGCCTCCGGCTTCGCGGCGTCCAGCTTGACGATCACCGGCGTGCGCACCGTGGCGCCGGGGAACTCCGGATGGACCACCGCGCGCGTGGCCAGGGCGACCTCGCCCAGTCCGGGCGCGGCCTCCAGCCGCTCCTTCACGCCCGGGTTGACGATCGCGCCGAGCAGCGCGGCGGCCCGCTCGTCGTCGCCGAGGAGCTTGTCGACCGCGGCGGCGAGGCCGGCGACCACCTCGTCGTACGACTTGCGGCCCTGGTCGGTGTCGATGCCGTCCCGGGGGATCAGCAGGTTCTGCGGGGTGGTGCACATCTGGCCGCTGTAGAGCGAGAGGGAGAAGGCGAGGTTGGCGAGCATGCCGCGGTAGTCGTCGGTGGAGTCGACCACGACCGTGTTGACGCCGGCCTTCTCCGCGTAGACCTGCGCCTGGCGGGCGTTGTCCTCCAGCCACTCGCCGAAGGCGGAGGAGCCGGTGTAGTCCACGATCCGGATCTCCGGGCGCAGCGCCAGGGTCTTGGCGACGCCCTCGCCGTCCCGCTCGGCGGTCAGACACACCAGGTTCGCGTCGAACCCGGCCTCCGCGAGCACCTCGCGGGCGGCCTGCACCGTCAGGGCCAGCGGCAGCACGGCCCGCGGGTGCGGCTTGACCAGCACCGCGTTGCCCGTCGCCAGGGAGGCGAAGAGGCCCGGATAGCCGTTCCAGGTCGGGAAGGTGTTGCAGCCGACGAGCAGCGCGACGCCGCGCGGCACCGCCGTGAACGTCTTGCGCAGCTCCAGCGGGTCCCGCTTGCCCTGCGGCTTGGACCACTCGGCGGCCTGCGGCGTCCGGCTCTGTTCCGCGTACGCGTACGCCACGGCCTCCATGCCGCGGTCCTGCGCATGCGGCCCGCCGGCCTGGAAGGCCATCATGAAGGCCTGTCCCGACGTGTGCATCACCGCGTGCGCGAACTCGTGGGTGCGGGCGCTGATCCGGGCCAGGATCTCCAGGCACACCAGCGCCCGCAGCTCGGGCCCGGCCTCCCGCCACGCCCCCGTCGCCGCGCGCATCGCGGGCAGCAGCACGTCCGGGTCCGCGTGCGGATACGTGACGCCCAGCTCCACCCCGTACGGCGAGACCTCGTCCCCGGCCCAGCCGTCCGTGCCGGGCTGGCCGAGGTCCATGCGGGTGCCGCGCAGCGCCTCGAAGGCCGCGTGCCCGTCGGCGGGGGCGCTCTCCCCGTACGCCTTCGGGTGCTCGGGGTGCGGCGACCAGAAGGCGCGGCTGCGGATCGCGTCCAGCGCCCGGTCGAGGGCCGGGCGGTGCTTCCCGGCGAGCGCGTCGGGCGTCAGGGTGGCGGGCATGCGGAACCAACTCCTCGTCGAGCTGGGCGGAAATCGGGCTTCGCCGCTAGAGTAACCGAATGATCGGTCGGGGCAAGAGAGGCTGTGGATAAGTGGCCGAGAGCAGGCGGACGGGCGCGCCGGGCGGCGCGAAACGGGACACGTACACCCCCGAGACGCTCCTCGCCGTGGCCGTCGAGGTCTTTCTGGAGCGGGGGTACGACGGCACCTCGATGGAGCACCTCTCCCGCGCCGCGGGCATCTCCAAGTCCTCCATATACCACCACGTGCGCGGCAAGGAGGAGCTGCTGCACCGCGCGGTCAGCCGCGCCCTCGACGGCCTCTTCGGCGTCCTCGACGAGCCCGCCGCGCGCACCGGCCGGGCCGTCGACCGGCTGGAGGCGGTCGCCCGGGGCACGACCGAGGTGCTGATGGCGGAGCTGCCGTACGTCACGCTGCTGCTGCGCGTGCGCGGCAACACCGAGACGGAGCGCTGGGCCATGGAGCGCCGGCGCGACTTCGACGCCCGCGTGGCGGCGCTGCTGAAGGAGGCCGTGGCCGACGGCGACCTGCGGGCGGACGTGGACGTCCGGCTGGCCACCCGGCTGCTCTTCGGGATGATCAACTCGATCGCGGAGTGGTACCGCCCGCGCGCGGGCAACGCCCACGACGACGCCGAGGTCGCGGGGGCCGTGGTAACGCTGGCCTTCGCGGGCCTGCGGACCTGAGCCCCGGGGGGACCGTACTCAGCCCGGCAGGTCGTTCTGCAGGTCCGTCTCCTCGAAGACCAGCAGCGTGCGCGTCGACAGCACCTCCGGAATCGCCTGGATCCGGGTCAGCACCAGGTCGCGCAGCGCGCGGTTGTCCTCCGTGTGCACCAGCAGCAGCACGTCGAAGTCCCCGCCCACCAGCGCGATGTGGGCCGCGCCGGGCAGCTGTTCGAGCTGCCGGCGCGCCGTGCGCCAGGTGTTCTGGACGATCTTCAGCGTGATGTACGCGGACGTCCCCTGCCCCGCCCGCTCCTGGTCGATACGGGCGGCGAAGCCGCGTATCACGCCGTCGTCGATGAGGCGGTTGATGCGGGCGTAGGCGTTCGCGCGCGAGACGTGGACCTGCTCGGCCACGGAGCGTACGGAGGCCCGGCCGTCGGCGCGCAGGATGCCGATGATCCCGCGGTCGACGGCGTCGAGCGGGCGGGCCGGCGGGCGCGGCGCGGGCACCGCGGGCCCCGCGGGGGCGGTGCTCGGCAGGTCGGGGGCGTCGTCGGCCAACTGTTCTTCCGTCATGCCGCTGCGCCTCCCGTGTCTGGACGACCTGCTGGTATTGGAAGCTGTGCAGAACCGTTTGTCCACAGGCTGGGGTTCCCTGTAGCCAAATTGTGCCGGCAACCGAACAATCGGTAGGGAGCCCACGAGGCTTAGCCACGCCACGAGCACGACCCTGAGCACGCCCACGAGGAGGTGGACGTCATGACGGTTCTTGAGCAGCCCGGCCGCGCCTATCACCCGGCGCCCCCGCCGGCCTGGAAGCCGCGCACCGACGCGGCACCCCTGCTGCCCGACCCCGAGCCGCACCGCGTGCTCGGCACCGCCGCGGCGGAGAAAACCGAGGCGGGACTGCTCCGCGAGCTGTACGGCGCCCTGGTCACCGGCCGGCGGTACAACGAACAGGCGACCACCCTGACCAAGCAGGGCCGCCTCGCCGTCTACCCGTCCACCACCGGCCAGGAGGCCTGCCAGGTCGCCGCCGCCCGCGCCCTGCGCCCGCAGGACTGGCTCTTCCCCAGCTACCGGGACACGCTCGCCGTCGTCGCCCGCGGCGTCGACCCCGTGCAGGCCCTCACCCTCCTCCGCGGCGACTGGCACACGGGCTACGACCCCGCCGAGCACCGCATCGCCCCCCTGTGCACCCCGCTCGCCACCCAGCTCCCGCACGCCGTCGGCCTCGCCCGCGCCGCCCGGCTCAAGGGCGACGACGTCGTCGCCCTCGCCATGGTCGGCGACGGCGGCACCAGCGAGGGCGACTTCCACGAGGCGCTGAACTTCGCCGCCGTCTGGCGCGCGCCCGTGGTCTTCCTCGTGCAGAACAACGGCTACGCCATCTCCGTCCCCCTCGCCAAGCAGACCGCCGCCCCCTCCCTCGCCCACAAGGCGGTGGGGTACGGGATGCCGGGCCGTCTCGTCGACGGCAACGACGTGGTGGCCCTGCACGATGTCCTCACCGAGGCCGTCGAGCGGGCCCGGGGCGGCGGCGGCCCGACGCTCGTGGAGGCCGTCACCTACCGCATGGACGCGCACACCAACGCCGACGACGCCACGCGGTACCGCACGGACAGCGAGATCGAGCCCTGGCGCGCCCACGACCCCGTCGCGCTGCTGGAGCACGAGCTGACCGGCCGCGGCCTGCTCGACGAGGCGGGTGCGGCCGCGGCCCGCGCGGCCGCGGAGGAACTGGCCGCGGACATGCGCGAGCGGCTGCACGCCGACGCCGAGCTGGACCCGGTGGACCTCTTCACGCACGTGTACGCCGAGCCGACGCAGCAGCTCCGCGCGCAGGAGAGCCTGCTGCGCGCGGAGCTGGAGGCGGAGCTGCAGGCGGAGCCGCAGACCGGGGGAGAGTACCGATGACGACGACCGCCGTCGCCCGCACCGCTGCCGGGCCCAGGCCCGCCACCATGGCGCAGGCCCTCACGCGCGCCATGCGCGACGCCATGGCAGTCGACCCCGCCGTCCACGTCATGGGCGAGGACGTGGGGCAGCTCGGCGGCGTCTTCCGCATCACCCAGGGTCTGGCCGACGAGTTCGGCGAGGACCGCTGCACCGACACCCCGCTGGCCGAGGCCGGCATCCTCGGCACCGCCGTCGGGATGGCGATGTACGGGCTGCGGCCCGTGGTGGAGATGCAGTTCGACGCCTTCGGCTACCCCGCCTTCGAGCAGCTCGTCAGCCACGTCTCCCGGATGCGCAACCGGACCCGGGGCGCCACCCCGATGCCGCTGACCATCCGCGTCCCGTACGGCGGCGGCATCGGCGGCGTCGAGCACCACGGCGACTCCTCCGAGGCGTACTACACGGCCACCCCCGGGCTGCACGTGCTCACGCCCGGCACCGTCGCCGACGCCTACGGGCTGCTGCGCGCGGCCATCGCCTCCGACGACCCCGTGGTCTTCCTGGAGCCCAAGAGGCTCTACTGGTCGAAGGCCGACTGGGACCCCGAGCAGCCGGAGCAGGTCCCGGGCATCGGCCGGGCGGTGGTTCGCCGCCCGGGCACGACGGCCACGCTCGTCACGTACGGCCCGTCGGTGCCCGTCTGCCTGGAGGCCGCCGAGGCCGCCCGGGAGGAGGGCTGGGACCTCGAAGTCGTCGACCTGCGCTCCCTGGTGCCGTTCGACGAGGAGACGGTCGTCGCGTCCGTACGGCGCACGGGCCGCGCCGTCGTCGTCCACGAGGCGCCCGGCTTCGCCGGCCCCGGCGGCGAGATCGCGGCCCGCCTCGGCGAGCGCTGCTTCCACTACCTGGAGGCGCCCGTGCTGCGCGTCGCCGGCTTCGACATCCCGTATCCGCCGCCGATGCTGGAGAAGCACCACCTGCCCGGCGTGGACCGCGTGCTGGACGCGGTGTCGCGGCTGCAGTGGGAGGCCGAGTGGACGGAGGGCGGCTGATGCCGGAGGTCCGCGAGTTCGCGCTGCCCGACCTCGGGGAGGGCCTGACGGAGGCGGAGATCGTCGGCTGGCTGGTGGAGGTCGGCGACGTCGTCGCCGTCGACCAGCCGGTGGTGGAGGTGGAGACGGCCAAGGCGATGGTCGAGGTGCCGTGCCCGTACGCGGGCGTGGTCACCGCCCGCCACGGCGAGCCGGGCACGGAGGTCCCCGTGGGGGCGGTGCTGGTCACGGTGGCGGTGGACGCCGGAACCGGAGCCGGGTCCGCGCCCGGCGGCGGGAGCGGAGCGCGGGACGGAGCCGGGGGCGGATACCGGGGCCGGATCGAGGACAGGATCCGCGGTGCCGCGGCCGGTCCGGCGGGCGGCACGGCGGACCGTGCGGCCGGCGGAGTGGTCGAGGGTGCGGTCGACGGTCCCGTGGCGGACGGTGCGCGGGCCGCGGCCGAGTTCGCCGGTGAGGAGACGGGCGGCTCGGGCACCGTCATCGTCGGCTACGGCACGAGCGCCGAGGGCACGCGGCGGCGCAGGCGGGGCCCGGCGGGAGCCGGCCGCGCCCGGGGCCGGGCGGCCGGTGACCGCCCGCCGGGCGGC
>NZ_BAAAPF010000084.1:0-22676 GCF_039531005.1 Streptomyces synnematoformans | reverse complement strand
CCTCGCCGAGGCGCGCGCCGGGGCTGCCGCGGCAGCCGACCGTGCGGGCCGGGCCGCCCGGCACGCCGCCGTCCCCCTCGGCGGGCCCGGCGACGTTCCCGGGGAGGAGGCACTGCGCGGGGCCGAGCGGGAGTTCCACCGCGCCGCCGACGACCGGGCCGAGGCCGTCGCCCACATCGCCCGCCTCGCGGATGCGGCCGCGAAGGCCGCGGCAGAACTCGCCCAGGCACGGCGCGTCCTCGGCGAACGGACCGCGGAGCGGGACACCGCCGCCGACGTCTTCGGCGCGGCGGAGGACACTCTGGGCGCGCGGGCACAGGAGCACATCGAGCAGTGGCGGGCGTACCGGATGTCGCTGACCGAGCTCAGCGTGCCGGATCCGGAGGCCGTGGACCTGGCCGGCTGGACGGAGCGCCTGGACGGGGCACACCCGCTGCGGGACACGCTCCGCAGCGCCGCCGACCGCGCCCACCGGGAGCTGGCCTCCGCGCTGGCCGATGCCGCGGCTCGGCTGGACGAGGCCCGCGCCGAACTGGGCGAGCTGACCGGCGAGCGCGACCGCCTCGCCGCGGGAGCCGTCGCGACGCCCCCGGCGCCGCACACCCGCGGCGGCCGGCAGCGCTGCGGGCCCGGAGCGGCCCTGTGGCAGGTGGTCGACTTCGCCCCGCAGCTCGCCGCGGCCGAGCGCGCCGGACTGGAGGCGGCGCTGGAGGCCGCCGGCCTCCTGGACGCCTGGATCACCCCCGACGGCACGCTGCTGGACCCGGACACCCACGACGTTCTCCTGACACCCACGGCGTCGGTGGCTGCCGTCGCCCGTCCGCTCACCGAGGCGCTGCACCCCGCCGTCGACCCCGACGATGCCCAGGCCGCCGCCCTCGACGAGCATGCGGTGACGGCCGTACTGGCCGGGATCGGCCTCGGCGAGCAGGAAGGCGAGCAGGTCGCCGCCTGGGTGGAGCCGGGCGGCCGCTGGCGGGTCGGGCCGCTGCGCGGCGCGTGGTCCAAGGAGGCCGCGGCGTACGTGGGCGCAGGCGCCCGTGAGGAGGCGCGTCGCCGCCGGCTGGCCGAGCTGGCCGGCCTCGTCGAGGCGACACAGGACGCGGTCAAGCAGGCCGGTGCGGCAGCCGAGGAGGTCGAGCGGCGACGGGCCGTACTCACCGACGAGTTCGGCCGTGAGCCCTCCGATCAGCCGCTGCGCGACGCGCACAGCGCCGTCTCCAGCGCGTCCGATCAGCTGCGGCGTACCGGCGAGCGCCTTGAGCGTGCGGCCGAGGACGCCGACTGGGCGGAGCGGGACCACGCCGCGGCCGTCACCGAACGCGACCAGGCCGCCGCCGACGTGGCCCTGCCCGCCGGCCCCGAGGGCCTGGCAGCGGTGCGGACGGCGCTGGAGGACTACCGGCGCACGGCCGCGGCGCTGCTGGCCGCCGCCCGGCGGCACGCCGACCGCCAGGACGGCCTCGCCGCCTGGACCGAGGAGTTCGCCGCCGCCGCCGAGGCGGCCGAGGAGGCCCGCACCCAGGCGCACGACGCGGAGACCCGCGCCGCCGAGGAGCGGGCCCGCCTGGAGGCGCTGCGCGAGGCTGTCGGCGCGTCGGTCGACGAGGTGCGCGAGCGGCTGGAGACCGCCAAGCGGCGCATCGCCGAACTCGAGTCCGCCGCGGACCGCCTGGACGCCGAACACCGCCGGGCGGCCGAGGAGCGCTGGCTGGCGCAGGGCCGGGAGAAGGAACTCACCGAGCAGCTGACCGAGGCCGGCGGGCGCCGCTCCGCGGCCGTGGCCGAGCTGCAGCGCTTCGCCGCCACCGGCCTGCTCGCCCTCGCCTGCCCCGTACAACTGCCGGAAGGGGACGAGCCGTGGGCTGCCGACCCGGCTGTCCGTCTCGCCCGCCGGGCCGAGGAGCAGCTGCGCGAGGTCGACGACTCCGACGGGGCCTGGCGGCGCGTCCAGGACGACATCACCCGCTACTACGCCGAGCTTTCCGAGGCCCTCACCCGGCACGGCCACCACGCGCTGGCCGGGCTCGACGACTGGTTCGTGGTCACCGTCCAGTTCCAGGGCAGGGAACGCACGCCGGGAGAGCTGACGGGCCTGCTCGACAGCGAGATCGACTACCGTGAGCGGATGCTCACCGCCAAGGAGCGCAACCTGCTCGAAGAACACCTGATCAACGATGTCGCCAGCCACCTGCAGGAACTCATCACCGAGGCCGAGGCGCAGGTCGGGTTCATGAACGCCGAGCTGGAGGAGCGGCCCACCTCCACCGGCATGCGGCTGCGGCTGCGCTGGGAGGCGAGCCCGGAGGGTCCCGCCGGGCTGGCCGAGGCCCGCGCCCGGCTGCTGCGGCAGAAGGCCGATCTGTGGTCACCGGCCGACCGCACGGCCGTGGGTGACTTCCTGCAGCGCGAGATCGAGCGGGTACGGGCCGAGGACGAGCACGGCACCTGGAGCGACCACCTGCGCCGCGCACTGGACTACCGGTCCTGGCACCGCTTCACCATCGAGCGCTACCAGGACGGCCGCTGGCGCAGCGCCGTCGGCCCCGCCTCCGGCGGCGAGCGCGTCCTGACCGTCTCCCTGCCGCTGTTCGCCGCCGCCTCCGCGCACTACCGCTCCGCACACCCGCAGGCGCCCCGCATCATCGCCCTGGACGAGGCGTTTGCGGGCGTCGACGACGACGCCCGCGCCAAGTGCCTCGGCCTGCTGGCCACCTTCGACCTGGACGTGGTGATGACCTCCGAGCGCGAATGGGGCTTCTACCCCACCGTCCCGGGGCTTGCCGCCCACCACCTGGTGCGCCGCGACGGCGTCGACGCCGTCCACGTGACCACCTGGGAATGGGACGGCCACGACCCCGTACGCGTCGAACGCCGCGCCCCGCGGGCCCGCCTGCCCACCCCGCGCGAGCCGGGCCCGGGCGCGGCCGACGGCGGACTGTCCTGACCGGCCGGCGCGATGAGCCCCGACGTCGATCTGCCGCGGCTGCGCCGCACCTTGGGCGATCCGGCCCTCGGCCGGCTCGTCGCCGCGCTCGCCCGTCGCGTCGAACTGGGCCGGCCGCTGACCGGCACGCTCGTGCTGCGGCACCCCGCAGCCGACGAACTCCACGCGATCCGCGCCCTGCTGGGCTCCGGCCGGGCCGGGGGCGGCGGCCACTCCTCCGGCTCGGTCACCATCCCGCTGCGGAAACTCGCCGCCACCCTGGCCGACGCCGCCGTCGCCCCCGACCTGCACACCGCGGTGCAGGCACTGACCGGCCGCATCACCCCGCGCACCGAACGTATCTCAGCCGAGGAGGCGGCCCGCGACACCGCAACGGCCGTGCTGGCGGCGGGACGGCACGCCGGGTGCGCCTGGTACGACGCATGGGCCGCGGGGCTGCGCGCTGACGGCACGCTCACCCGGCTGATCCGGCGCGGCGAGACCGGCCAGGTCACCGCGGCCGTTGCGGCCCTGGACCTGCTCCCCGCCCCCGGCCTCCCGCTGCCGGTCCTCGCCGAACGCGCCACCGGCGACACCAAGGCGCTGGCCGCCACTCCCCTCGCCGGGCTGATCCTGCGCGCCCTCGCCCTCCGCTCCCACACCGCCCCACCTCGCGGCGGGGAAGCCGAACGCACCCTGTGGGAATCAGCCGGTGTCCTCACCGACGACCTCTCCAGCCACGTCCTCGTCCTCGGCCTGCCGGCCCGCGGCGACGAGCCCCTGGCCGACTGGCTCACCCAGGCCGCCCAGCGCCGTACACCGTTCCGCGTCACGCTGCACCAGCTCGTCACCATGCCGATCGCCCCGGCTGCGGGGGTGGTCCACGTCTGCGAGAACCCCTCCGTCCTGCGGGCCGCCGTCGCCGCCCCCGCCACAGGCCCGCTGATCTGCACCGAGGGCAACCCGTCCGCGGCCTGCCACCGGCTGCTCACCTCCCTGCACCGGGCCGGCGTCACCATCCGCTGGCGCGGCGACTTCGACTGGACCGGCCTACGCACCACCGCCTCGGCCGCCACCCGCTACACCGCGCAGCCCTGGCGCATGTCCGCCGCCGACTACGAAAGCGCCCTGGCGGCAGGAGACTCCGAGCCCCTGCGCGGCTCCCCCGCCCCCAGCCCCTGGGACCCCGCCCTCGCCCGGCGCATGCGCGAAACCGGCCGCGCCGTCATGGAAGAGCGCATGCTGCCCCTGCTGCTCGCCGACCTGGCCACGCAGACGTAACCCCAAACGCGAGCCAGCGGGAAGTATGGCCCGGCCCGGGGCGCGGCCGCTGCCGTCGACTGGCCGGTCGTCGTCGTGCTCGCCGACTTTGCCTCGTCAGGCGATGCGAGCCCGTGGAGCCGGTGACCAGCGCTGCGCAGACGGCCAGGACTGCGGAAACGGAGACGGCCGCCCAACGGGCCGGCCGCCACCGATGCTTGGCGAGCAGCGCCGACAACGCCGGCAGGCGTTAAACCGTTTACTCTGCCGAGAGGAAGAAGTAATGTAACGGCCATGTCAAGGCGCACCGACCCGGGAGTCCGGCAACGGCCCGCGTACACAGTGCGGACGACCTGGTCAGACGCGCGAAATCGGCACACCGTGCGCCTTCGGACCAACCGGCCTCCGGCGGTTTGACGCACCGATCCGGTTGCCTCATCGACAATTCAAACGGTTACCCGCCGGCTGGGCGACGCGGGACGCCACCGGGTACCAGGCCGTCCGCGCCGGGCGGCCCCGCGGACGGCTCAGTCCGCGTGCACGGTGTCCTGGTGGTCCGTGATGATGTCGCCGTCTTCCGGAGCATGAGACGGGCCCGCATGGGCGGCGGGCGGCCTTCCGCCCGGCGGCAACCACTCGGTGTCACCCCCCACGACCGAGGAGAGTCCATGCGATCCACCCAGCGGCCCACTGCGGCCATGGACGGATTCCTCGACGCCGTGTGAAAGCGCTCCCGCACCAACATCCCCCACATCCAAGGAGTCACCCCATGTCGATGCAACGACGCACTTTCCCGAGCCGGCGCACCGTGCTGAAACTGAGCGCGCTCGGCGCGGCGGGCGCCGGCGCGTCCCTGTACGGCGCAGGTCAGGCACTCGCCGGCCGCCCCGCCGCACCCGCCCGCACACCGCTGGACGCCCCGGCCGAACCCTTCGCCATCGGCGTGCGCGAGTACGCCTGGACCCGCGGCGACCGCCGGTGCACCACCTTCGTCTACTATCCCGCCACCGGCGCCGCCGGCGGCGACCCCGTCATCGACGCCCCCGTCGCCGAGGGCGCCTTCCCCATCTGCAATTACACCCACGGCGCCGGGTCCAGCCCGCAGGGCGCCGAGTCCCAGATCCGCCCCCTGGCCGAGGCCGGCTTCATCGTCCCCGCCCCCCACTTCGCGTTCGACATCGGCGAGGTCTACCGCGGCGAGTACTCCATGGACGTCTCGGAGATCCTCACCCGGACCCTCGCGCTGAACGAGGCCGACGACCCGCTGGCCGGCCACATCGACGCCGCCCCCGGCGTGGGCGTGTCAGGCTACTCGATGGGCGGCATGACCACCCACGGCCTGCTGACCATCGCGCCCGACGACCGGATCACCGCCGCGATCCCGCAGTCCACCGTCGACATGGGCGATCCCAGCGGCCAGGTCGCGGCCAAGGTCCTGTTCGTGCACGGCGACCAGGACCCGACCTGCCCCTACGCCGAAGGCCGCCGGGCCTACGAGGAACTGCCCGCGCCCAAGGCGTTCCTCACCTTCCTCGGCGCAGACCACTCCAGCCACTGGCACGATGACCGCATCCCCCTCACCTGCGTGGACTGGATGCGCTGGAGCCTGTACGGCGACGCCGCCGCACGCGACCGCCTTCCCGAGGACGCCGCCGGCGACGACACCTCCTGGGAGTTCGTCCAGGAATAAGCCCGCCGCGCGGAAGCGGTGTCAGAGCAGGTCTCTGCGCCGCCTTCGCGCCGCTCCGAGCGAAAGGATGGATGAGGATGGATCACGACACGTACATTCCCCGAAGCTCACGGGCGTCGGCGGCTGTTCGTCGCCGCACCGGTGTTCGCGTTGACAGGCGCACTGCTCTCGGCAACCGGTCTCGTTGCTGCAACGGAGAGCGGAGCCGGCGGCGAGACCGAGGCAAGCGGCCCTCTCGTCGCGTTGTCCGAGCAGGGCCGTGGAGGTGGGGGCCGCCACTCCGACGGCCGTGAGGGCAACGCCATGTTCCAGCTCGACGGCACTTACTACACGGCGGCCTCGGACCTGCACGGCTGGAACACCTCTCCGAGGCGCGCGGGTGGAACAACACCGGCGGCAGTGTGACCAATGTCGAGGGCGGCGCGAACTCAAGTCGGTTCGCGTTGCAGGTGAGTGGCGGAGGCACCCAGCAGGAGATCGAGATGCCCGAAGAGTCCTACCGGCTGGCCCTGTTCGCCAGCGGCGACGGGGGCCAGGTGGTGGAGACCGCCCCGCTGCGCACGCGGGCGAATGCCCACCCTGGTGACCACGTGAGGGCCCACGGTCCCGTGGTGTCACTGCCGAGCGCCTCCGCGGCCATGGCGCGCTCCACGGCGGGGTCCCCGCCGGGCGGCGCGATGTGGTAGACGGTGTCATCGGGCCGGCCCCGGTCCGACATGACGTCGGCGGCGATCCGGTCGCAAGCAGCGCAGAGGAGCTTCGGTGGGTCTGGGGATGCGGAACTGGGCCGGCAACGTGGCGTTTCGGGCGAGACGTGCACGCACTCCGTCCTCGGTGGCGGAGCTGCAGGAACTGGTCGCCGCCAGCGGGGAAGTACGGGCCCTGGGCACCGGCCACTCCTTCAGCACGCTGGCCGACACCGGGGGTGACCTCGTCTCCGTGGCCGGGCTGCCCCGGCTGGTGGAGGTGGACGAGCAGGCCGGCACGGTCGGCGTCAGCGCGGGCATGCGCTTCGGGGAGTTCACCGGCGCCCTGCACGAGGCCGGGTTCGCGCTGCACAACCTCGGTTCGCTCCCGCACATCTCGGTCGCCGGCGCGTGCGCCACCGGGACCCACGGCTCGGGCCACCGCCTCGGCAGCCTCGCCACGGCGGTGCGCGCGCTCGAACTGGTCACGGCGGACGGCGGGTTGCTGGCGTGGGAACGCGGCGACCAGGAGTTCGCCGGCGCGGTGGTCTCGCTGGGCGCTCTCGGCATCGTCACGCGTGTCACCCTCGACCTCGTACCCGCCTACGACGTACAGCAGTGGGTCTACGAGGGGCTGCCGCTCCGGCAGCTGTACGAGCGGTTCGACGAGGTGATGTCGGCGGCCCACAGCGTCAGCCTGTTCACCACGTGGCGAACCGACCGCATCGACCAGGTGTGGCTCAAGCGGCGCGTCGGCGCCGAGGGCCCGCAACCGGCCGCCCCGCGGTGGCTGGACGCCACCCTCGCGGACGGGCCCCGGCACCCCGTACCCGGCCAGCCGGCCACCTTCTGCACCCGGCAGGACGGCGTGCCGGGGCCCTGGCATGCACGGCTTCCGCACTTCCGGCTTGAGTTCACGCCGAGCAGCGGCGAGGAACTGCAGTCGGAGTACTTCGTCGCACGCTCCGACGCGGTCGCGGCCTTCCAGGCGCTGCACCGGATCAGGGCCCGGACGGCCCCCGTGCTGCAGGTGGGCGAGGTACGCACGGTCGCGGCCGACGACCTCTGGCTGAGCCCGGGCCACCAGCGGGACACGGTGGCCTTCCACTTCACCTGGATTCCCGACACCGCGGCTGTGACCCCCGTTCTGGAGGCCGTCGAACGGGCACTCTCCCCCTTCGGCGCCAGGCCGCACTGGGGGAAGCTGTTCACGATGCGTCCGCAGGATGTCAGCGGGCTGTACGAGCGTTACGAGGATGCCCAGCGGCTGATGGCGCGGCTCGACCCGGCGGGAAAGTTCCGCAACGAGTTCGTCGAGAGGTACTTCCCGCGATGAGCCGACGCCGTACGGACCGGAGAGTGTCTGACGGGTCACTGTCGTGACCACATGCCGGACCGCTCAAGCCATTGCCCATGCAAAAGGCCAGGTCACAGGCTATGTGACCTGGCCTTTGAGGGAGCCGCCCAAGGGAATCGAACCCTTGATCTACGCATGACGAGGCCGGTAGCGATCGTGCCGCCGGGTGCCGCCGATCGCCATTCCGTGCCGTCGTTGCTGGTCAGCTCAGCCTTCCCCGAACGGATGCGAACGCCTCGTGTCACCCCGTACCGGGGCTTCCGGCCTCCCCTTGGCCTCCCCTGGACACTCTCCCGATCCGGCCGGCTGCCCACCGGGCTCTTGGATGCCTCCACAGTTCATGATCGCTGGATCGTGGTACTGATCGCCGCGTCGGCGCCCCGCTGCGTCGCACATCGGTTACGTCGGTGCCGTGCGTGGCACTCGGGCAGTCACCGACCGCCTCGGAGGCCCGCATGTCCGCGCCCATCGAGGACTACGCCCTGCTCGGCGACCTGCAGGCCGCCGCGCTGGTCGCCCGCGACGGCTCCATCGACTGGCTGTGCCTGCCCCGCTTCGACTCCCCCGCCTGCTTCGCCGCCCTGCTGCACGACGCGGAGGCCGGCCGGTGGCTGCTGGCCCCGACGGCAGGCGGACCCGCCACCAGCCGCCGCTACCGCGGGAACTCCCTGGTCCTTGAGAGTCACTGGCGCACCCCCGACGGCGAGGTACGGGTGGTGGACTACATGCCGCTGCGCGGCGAGGCGGCGGACGTCGTACGGGTCGTCGAGGGCATCTCGGGCCGGGTGCCGATGCGGATGGAGCTGCGGCTGCGGCTCGACTACGGCTCGCTGGTGCCGTGGGTGCGGCGCGAGGGCCCGGACCTGGCCGCGGTCGCCGGTCCGGACGCCTTCTGGCTGCACACCCCCGTGGAGCTGCGCGGCCGGGGCCTGGCCACCGTCGCGGAGTTCACGGTGAGTGCCGGGCAGCGGATCCCGTTCGTCCTCACCCACCACCCCTCCCACCTGCCGCGCCCGGAGCCTGTGGACACCGGCAAAGCGCTGGCCGAGACCGCGGAGTTCTGGGAATCCTGGCTGTCCCGCTGCCGCTACGAGGGCCGCTGGCCGCAGGAGGTGCGGCGCTCGCTGCTGCTGCTGAAGGCGCTCACCTACGAGCCCACGGGCGGTATCCTGGCCGCGGCCACCACCTCGCTGCCCGAGCGGCTCGGCGGCGTACGCAACTGGGACTACCGCTACTGCTGGCTCCGCGACGCCGCCTTCACCCTGCAGGCGCTGCTCGGCACCGGCTACGTCGAGGAGGCCGCGGCCTGGCGCGAGTGGCTGCTGCGCGCCATCGCGGGAGACCCGTCGAAGCTCCGCATCATGTACGGCCTCGACGGCACCCGGCGGCTGCCCGAGCACACCCTCGACTGGCTCTCCGGCTACGCGGGCTCCGCCCCCGTACGCATCGGCAACGCCGCCGCCGGGCAACTCCAGCTGGACGTCTGGGGCGAGGTCCTCGACACCCTCCACCTGGCCCGGGACTCCGGCCTCGCCCCGTACGACTCCGCCTGGGACCTGCAGCGCGCCCTGCTGGACCACCTGGAGGGCCGCTGGCGGGATCCGGACAACGGACTGTGGGAGGTACGCGGCCCGCGCCGGCACTTCGTCCACTCCAAGGTCATGGCCTGGGTCGCCGCCGACCGGGCCGTGCACACCGTCCGCCGGCACGGCCTGCCCGGACCGGTGGAGCGCTGGCGGACCCTGCGCGGGACCATCCACGCCGAGGTGTGCGCCCGCGGCTACGACGCCGGCCGGAACACCTTCACCCAGTTCTACGGCTCCCGCGGGCTGGACGCCGCGCTGCTGCTCCTGCCCCGGGTCGGCTTCCTGCCGTGGCACGACCCCCGGATCCGGGGCACGGTCGAGGCCGTGCGGCGGGAGCTGTCCGAGGACGGGCTGCTGCGCCGCTACGACCCCGGGTCCGACGGCGGCGTCGACGCCCTGCCGGGCGGCGAGAGCGCCTTCCTCGCCTGCACCTTCTGGCTGGCCGACGCCCTGCACGGCATCGGCCGCGCCGAGGAGGCCGAGGTGCTCTTCGAGCGACTGCTGGCGCTGCGCAACGACGTGGGGCTGCTCAGCGAGCAGTACGACCCGCGCGTCGGTCGGCAGCTGGGCAACACCCCGCAGGCGTTCAGCCTGGTCGGCCTGGTCAACACGGCCCGCTTCCTCAGCGGCGGCCACATCCGCACCGGCACCGCCCCGCGGCCGTCCGCGAAGGAGTGAGGCATGTCCCACGACATCGCGTCGTCCGGCCGGCTGGTGGCCCTCGCCGGCGCCGTGCAGGCGCTGGCGCTGGCGCTGGCGCTGGCGCTGGCGCTGGCGCTGGCGCTGGTCGTTCATCCGGGCCATGGCCGCTGGGCGTCCGGTTCGCCAGGCCGCCCACGGGCGTGCGGCGCTACCGGATCGAGACCGGGGAGGAGACCTGCTGATCGTGGCGCAGGACGACGGAACGGCCGACACGACGGCGACGGCCGACGAGACGGTACGGGAGATCTTCACGGGCGCGTGAGCGCCGGGCACGTGTCACCCCCACCGGACAGGGAACGCGGCAGTTGTCCTGCCCGACCGACGCACTGTGGAAGGACACCTCATGCGGTGCTCCAGCCACCGCCGGCGGCCTTCCCGCTTCGGGCGGCAGCCGCTGGCCGGCACCGTCCTCGCCGCCTTCGCCGTTGTCGCGGCCTGCGGCAACGGCGGCGGCGGGGACCGGGGCGGGGACGTCTCCCCGCCACGTACAGCCACCTCCACGCCGGAGGGGACGAAGTCCCCGCGGCCCACGGACTCCAAGTCCGCCGAACCCTCGGATTCGGCCACGCACGACGACTCCGCGAAGCCGCCCACGGTATCTCCCGGCCCGCCCCGCTGCACCCGCGACCGCCTGGAACTGTCCCTCGGCCGCGTCTCGCCGGGCGCCGGCAACCTGTACGTGCCACTGGTGTTCACCAACACCGGTGCTCAGGACTGCCTGCTCGACGGCTATCCGGGCGTCACGCTGCTGGACGCCTCCGGCGAGCGCATCGGCGAACCGGCCAAACGCTCCGGACCCGAGCGCCCCGCGGTCGAACTCACGCCCGGCAAGAGCGCCTACGCGACCCTGCACACCGTCAACAAGGGCGTCTCCGACAAGCCCTGCCTCCGGCCCGCCGACCGGGTGCAGGCATACCCGCCGGGTTCCACCTGGGCGATGCGCACCGACGCGGACTCCTTCCGGGTGTGCGGCGGCGTCTTCGAGGTGTCCGCGGTCAAGGCGGGCCGGCACCCCTGACCACCTCCCGCACGGCCGCCGTGCGGGCGGGCCGTCGCCCACGCGAGGGTGAGCGCGGGCGCGACCGTCCCCGGCCCACTCGCGGTGTCCGAGCCGGAGGCCGGACAGCCGGGCGGACAGGGGTACGGCGAAGACGAGCTCCGCGACGATCAACGGCTGCACCGGGCTCAGCGGCCCGAAGGCCGGTGCCACGGGCTGCCGGCCGCAGGCCGGCACAGCGGGCCCGATCTCCGCCGGCCACCGGCCGGCGGGCCAGTCGGCCCGGCAGCCGCGGGGAGAACGCCTCGTCGTCCGGGCGGTCACCGGCGGCCCGCTGCTGCGTCAACGCACTGCGGCGAAGCAGGCGCCGACGGCGACATGTCCGCCTCACGGTCTGAGTACGGGCACGGGGCGGCCGGTCACGAAGGTTCGTCCCGGCCGGCGTCGCCGCCGCCGCGCGGGTCGGCCTCCGGGTCCTCCTCGGGCGGGATACGGACCGGCCGCAGCCGTGTCCACAACAGGAACGCCGCGGCGACGGCGAGCATGCCGACGCCGGACCACAGATTGAGGTGCAGGCCGGCGGACCGCTCGGTGTCCTCGGAGGGGTCGGTCAGCCCCAGCACGGTGAGGACGGCGCCGTATACGGCCAGCAGTGACGCGATGACCATCCTGATGTCGAAGGCGCGGGCGGCGCGGCGCTCGCGCCGGTTCCGCTCCGCGGGTACGGGCGTGGGCATGGGTACGAGCCTCCGTTTCAACCGAAGACGATGTTGAGAGCGACGATGAGGACCAGGGCGATCGACGCCAGCAGCCCCGGCCGCCGGTACCAGCCGGCGTCCGCACCGGTGGTGGCGGCGCGCAGGCTCTCCCGCGGGGTCAGGGAGTAGACCAGGCCGGTCAGCTCCTCCTCCGCCTTGGGCCGGGTCTTCCGACTGACCAGGACGCTGACCACCACGTCCACCACGAACGCCGCCCCGGCGCCGACGAAGCTGGCGCCCTGCCCGGAGAGACTGATGACGCCGTTCTCATTGAGGAAGAAGACGGTCACCGCCGTCGCGGTGCCGAGGACCAGGCCCAGCCACCCCGCGGTGGGCGTCATCCGCTTCCAGAACATGCCGAGGATGAACGTGGCGAACAGCGGGGCGTTGAAGAACGAGAACAGCTGCTGCAGGTAGTTCATCAGGTTCTCGTAGCCGGCGGCGATGAACGCCGTGCCGACCGCGCCCGCGGTGGCGCCGGCGGTCACCCAGGAGCCCATCCGCAGGTAGTAGTCGTCCGGCCGGTCCCGGACCACGTACGACTGCCAGATGTCGTACGTGAAGACGGTGTTGAAGGAACTGAGGTTGGCCGCCATGCCGGCCATGAAGGAGGCCAGCAGCCCGGCCAGCGCTACGCCGAGGATGCCGTTGGGCAGCAGGTCGCGCATCAGCAGCAGGAGGGCGTCGTTGTAGTCGACGTCCCCCTCGCCGGTCCGCTTGAAGGCGGACAGCTCCGAGGTCGCCACCCCGGCGATCATCCCGGGCACGACGACGATGAACGGGATGAACATCTTCGGGAACGCGCCGATGATCGACGTCCGCTGCGCCGCCGACATGCTCCGCGACGCCATCGCCCGCTGCACCTCGACGAAGTTCGTCGTCCAGTAGCCGAAGGACAGCACGAAGCCGAGGCCGAAGACGATGCCCACCACGCCCAGCACGCTGCTGGAGAAGCCGGTGAGCTCGGTGCCCGGCCACGCCGACATCTGCTCGGCGCCGCCAGGGCTGCCGGCGATCCTGTCGGTCAGCCCGTCCCAGCCGCCGACCTTGTTCAACCCCGCGATGGTCAGCGGCAGCAGGCCGGCGACGATGACGAAGAACTGCAGCACCTCGTTGTAGATGGCCGCGGACAGGCCGCCGAGCGCGGTGTAGCTCAGCACGATGACCGCGGCGGCGCACACCGACACCCACAGCGGCCAGCCCAGGAGCGCGTTGACGACGGTGCCGAGCAGGAACAGGTTGATGCCGGCGATGAGGATCTGGGCGACCGCGAAGCTGACCCCGTTGACCAGGTGTGCGCCCGGGCCGAAGCGGCGCAGCATGAACTCCGGCACGCTGCGCACCTTCGAGCCGTAGTAGAAGGGCATCATCACGACGCCGAGGAACAGCATCGCCGGGACCGCGCCGATCCAGAAGTAGTGCATGGTCGGCATGCCGTACTGGGCGCCGTTGGCCGACATGCCGATGATCTCGATCGCGCCGAGGTTGGCGGCGATGAACGCCAGGCCCGTCACCCAGGCCGGCAGGGATCTGCCGGAGAGGAAGAAGTCCAGGCTGCTGGAGATCGACCGCCTGGCCATGAAGCCGATGCCCAGCACGAACACGAAGTACAGCCCCAGCAGCACGTAGTCGACGACCCCGGCGTCGAGCCGCAGTCTCTCCGGGGCCGCCACGAACTGCGCCGATGCCCACTGCCCGATGACCTCCATCGCCCATTCCTTTTCCATCGCTGCCTCAGGCCCCTGCCGGAGTGCCCGGTTGCGGGGGGAATCAGTCATCCCGAGCGGGCGCCGGTGGCGGCCGGCGCCTATGGGGTACCCGCGGAGGCATGAGCGTGGGGCACGGTTCGCCCGGAGCGCGGGCGTGTCCTCTTCCACCACGAGAGCTCCACCACGACAGGGGTGAGCATGCGGTATGCCACGTCGCGGGTCCGGCGCGGCCGGTCGCGGCAAACGGTCCGGATAGCTGCTGCCGGCCTCGCGGCGGTGCTGCTGGCGGCCTGCGTGGACGTCCTGTCCGACGACGCCTCCGACGACCCGCGGACCTCGGCGTCGCCGGCCGGAGCCGGGGAGGTCCCACTGGAGGTGGTCGAGCGGCACAAGCAGACGATGGCGCTGGTGCCGATCCGCATCCGGGGGGGAAGGCCCCTTCCTGTTCGCCCTCGACACCGGAGCCTCGTCCAGCACCATCGATGACGATCTGGCCGATCGGCTCGGCCTGCCTCGGACGGGAGAGCGGCAGCCCGTCAGCGGCATCATCGGCCAGGACCGGGTGCCGGTGGTGAAGGTGACCGAGTGGCGTGTCGAGGACGTCGGCCTGTCCGGCACCGAGGCGACGGTCATCGACCTCGGATCGCGCGGCGGCGACCGAGTCCTGCAAGGGCTGCCGGGCTCGGACGTGCTCAGCGAGTTCGGTCAGGTCACCATCGACTACGACGACGAGGTGCTCCGCCTGCCGAAGAGCAGCTGATGCCGCATCACGGCACCACCGGGCGGATACTCCCGGCACCACGGCTGATCCCTGGCAGCCGCCCCCGCCGTCCCCGCCGGCCCTTCGGTGGCCGTTCCGGCGGAAACGGCCCGCGCTCCGCACGCGCTATCGGCGTGGCGGCCGGCTTCGGCGCCGTGGTGCTCGGCGTCGCGACCGGCATGCTCGCCGGCTACTACGGCGGCATCGTCGACATCCTGCCCAACGTGCTCGCCCCGGTGCTCGGCTACGCCAGCCTGCTCGTCCCCGTCGCCATCATCTTCTCCGCCAGCCTGTCCCTCCTCGGGCTCGGGGTGCCCACCCGGCGTGGGGAGTTGCCCCGCAACAGGCCATCGACTACTACACGGTCGCGCCGTGGCTGTTCGCGTTCCCCGGCGGCGCGCTGCTGCTGACCACCCTGGCGTTCAACCTCCTCGGCGACGGGATCCGGGACGCCATCGAGCTGGCCGGCCGCCACGCGAGCGCCCAGACCGTCGAGCTGATCCGCGAGGACCTCGGCCTCGACCGACCGGTACTCGTCCAGTACGGCGACTCCTCCCCGTCGTCATCGGGGGGTGGTGGTGCTCGCCTCGACGTTCACCGTGCTCGCGAACATGGCGGTCGACATCTCCTACGCCGTGCCCGACCCGCGGGTCCGCCTCAACTGAGGTCTGCCGACCGGCCGTCCGGGCAGGAAGGCCGGTCGGGGCTCTTCAGGGCCGATGGGGCGGGAACGGCGGGTACACATAGCCCGGGCCCCAGAACGGCGGGTAGCCGTAGTGGCTGTAGACGCGCTCGTAGTACTCACCCCAGTCCACGAGTTCCGGATCGTACCGCGGCGCGTCGGCCACCTGCTCCCCGGTGCGGTCGATGTGCACCCGGTTCTCGGTGACATCGGCGACGGCCTCGACCGGGACGTAGCTCTTCCGCTCGCCGATACCGAGGAACCCGCCGTGCTCCAGGAGGAGGAAGCGGACCCGGTGCTCGCCTTCGTCCACCAGCAGATCGCGGACCTTGCCGATTTCGTTCCCCGTCCGGTCGATGACCTTCCGGCCCCGGACGTCGTCGGCGGCGGCCGTGAGTACCTGCTGCGAGTCGGAGATCCTCTTCAGGACGGGAATCCGGCCGGAGCTCATATGTCCTCCTTCGTGCACCGTGGCAGGGCCGCATACGAGGCGGCCTGCCGCTTCTTGTCACCGTTCCCGGGTACCCGCAATCGGACGTCAGCACATGTGCGTCGTGGGAACCTACCGCGGCGACGCCACACTCCTTGACCTGCGGCTTGGGTCCCGGATACGCCCGCTCATGATCAACGGCAAGCCCTGCGACGAGGACTGGCGGACACGCGACGGCGCCCGCGACGAGGCGCTGCCTCCAGTGGGAGCCGGTGACTGCCCACGCGCGCACTGGCCGACGCGCATCAACGACCGCCACGGCTCCCCCGTGTCGGCCCTCGACATCTCACCTGACGGCCGCCGCATCGTGACCGGCACCCTGAACGGCGTGGTCCGTGTCTGGGATGCGGACACCGCCGATCTCGTACGCGAAGTGACACGGGACGGGCACCTCGTCCGGGCCGCTCGGTTCACACCGGACGGGAAGCACCTCATCACCGTCGCCCAACTCGGTGGCCCATACCGCGCGCAATGGCTGGGGGTGGATATGTGGAGTCTCGACACCGGCGAGCTGACTCAGGTGTTGTGGCCCGACGAGACAGACCCGCCCTTCCCCCTCCCCTGTGATGAAGAGGTCGCCGCTCTCACCAGAGACGGCCGCTACCTGGCGACGGGGCACCGGAGCGGCACGGTCACGGTGCACGATCTCGCCGCGCGGGAACGGGTCGGCCGTCTGGTGCTGCACGGCGCCATCACGTGCCTGGCCTTCGACGGGCCGCGGCTCCTGGCAGGTAGGGCCAACGGTGACGTCACGCTGACTTATGTGCGGACGGCGGCTGAGTCATCGCGCGGTTGAGCGCTCCATCGCCTTCTCCCGCGCGGGCACCTGCTGCCGACATTCTCTCCCCGTGAAGGGCTCCCAGGCCGAGACCTCTCCGAGGGCCCCGCGTAGGTCTGGCGGCGGACGCGGACGGCCCGCTACCGCGTGAGATGTTGGATCAGATGACGGACGTGCCCTGTTGCCTCGGGGAAGCGCGTGCGCGCGAGCCCTGCGCCCCACCACACCCCGGAGCCAGGGGCCTCACCTTGCAGAGGGCCTCTGCGGCCCGCCGTCTCCGGTCTCTGATGGCCGACCTCGAATCCCTCGGCCGCCGCCGCGTGACCATTCGGGCCTGGCGCCCAGCAGGCCCCTGAACGCATATCAGTACCAGGCCTTGAGTAGCTGCTCAGGGCTGACGTGCTGGATGCCTTCTGCCGTGCAGCCGCTGCGGGCGATGGCGAGCAGCGGGGTATCGTCCTCGGCGCCGGGGAGCCGGCCACGGTGGGTGATCAAGCGGGCCAGGTCGCGCCGGTCGAAGGGCTTGTTCTCCAGCCACTTGATCGACCCGACGAGCGTGACCTTCTTGGCGATCGGAGAACGGTCGGCACCCACAAGGTCGATCTCGGGGTCGTTGGTGCGGGTCCAGTAGCCGCCGACAGCGCCCGTCCCCTCGGGCAGTTGATCCTCACCCAGCCGCCACAGCGCCTCGCGAATGACGGGCTCGATGGCGCGACCGCGCCAGGACGTCCAGCCGGCACGGATCGACTCCAGGACCCGGTCCCCGCGCCCCCGCTCCACAGCAGCAATTCCAGGACCGACGAAGGAGAGCCAGAACCGCAGGTAAGGGTCTTCGATGCGGTACCGGGTCTCGCGGCTGGGCCGATTCGACAACGGCAGGTCGGCTGCGACCATACGGCGGGTGGTGAGGAGTTCCAGCGAGCGCTTGACGGAGCCAGGGTTCAGGCCGCCGGCGGCCCGGCCGATCAGCGTGAAGGTGCGCTCCCCGTGGCCAATGGCGCCGAGCACCGTCCGGGCCTGCGCCTCGGTGGGGAACTCCGCCGCCAGGGTGCGTTCGCCGCTGACCAGCAGGGCCGAGGTCGGTCGGGCGAGTGCGTGGGCGAGGTAGTCCCACAGGCCGGCGCCGTGCGGCCATTCCTCCAGGATCAGAGGAAGCCCGCCGGAGACGAGGTAGGCGTCGAATGCGTCGGCCGGGTCCAGGTCGAGCATGTTTGCGATGTCGGCCGGGGTGAGCGGCGGGACGACCATCTCAGTGCCGCGCTGGTAGAAGGGGCGGCCGTAGGTGTTCAGCTGCTCCATCACGGCGATGTCGGAGCCGATCAGGACCAGCAGGACGGGGAGCTTGGACAGTGTCCGGTCGAAGGCCTTCTGCAGTGCACCCTCGAAGCTGGGGTCCTCGCGTGCCAGGTAGGGCATCTCGTCGAGGACCACAACGCTGGGGCTATCGGCGGGCAGGGCCGATGCCAGCAGGCTCAGGGCAGCATCCCAACTCCGCGGGGCTGCGAAGTCCGCGAATCGGCTGGCATCAGGCAGGCTGGACGACGCCACCTCGGCGGCGAACCCCGCCAGATCCTCCCCCTGGGAACCGCCGACAGCGGTGAAGAATACGTGCGGCAGCGCCACCCGATCCAGGAACTCCTCCACCAGACGGGACTTTCCCACACGACGGCGCCCCCGCAGCAGGACCGCACGACCCGGTCGCCCGCTCCGGCCACCCGTACGCACAGGGGCGAGAAGATCCTCAAGCAGATCGAGCTCATACCGACGGCCGATGAATCCGTCCACTTCGCACCTCGCCAACCCCTTGATGAAACTTTCCTCAAAGATACTTTCATCAATGCAATGAAGCAAGGGTGAAACAAGTGCGGCCAGGCCGACCAAATGCCCAGCCCGAGCGGCACCGCGGTGCCCTCCGCCGCCACCAGCTGCGGCGCCACCCGGTCGTTGTCCGGCTTCAACAAGTATCTAGCTCACAGCTCCGGCCCTCCGCGACCACCTTTGACGCCCCGTCAATTCCCATGGCCTCCCCTCGGCCTCCCCTCACTCGGCCCGTGCCGCGCCGCCGATCACAGCTAGACGAGAAAGTGCAGGTCAACGCCCTGTTGGGCCACGACGTTGCCGACTGGCACCCCGCGCAGGGAATGCGTAGGTCAAATGAAGCCCTCAGTTGCCGTTTCCATGGTCAACCACATGAGAAAACCCCAGGTCAGAGGTTATCTGACCTGGGGTTCCAGTGAGCCGCCTAAGGGAATCGAACCCTTGACCTACGCATTACGAGTGCGTCGCTCTGGCCGACTGAGCTAAGGCGGCGGGGTTGCGGGCCGGGGCCCGGGCAACGACGACAAGTTTACACAGATCCCGGGGGTCCTCTGTACTCGGTTCCGGGTGTGGGCCGGGGGTGGGGCGGCGGGGTTACTTGCAGCGTTTGCCGTCCTGGGGCGGGGTGCCGGCCAGGAGGAAGGTGTCGATCGCGTCGTCGATGCAGGCGTTGCCCCGGGCGTACGCCGTGTGGCCGTCGCCCTCGTACGTCAGGAGCACGCCCTCCTCCAGCTGCGCCGCCAGGCTCTCCGCCCACACGTACGGCGTCGCCGGGTCCCGGGTCGTGCCGACGACCAGGATCGGCGGGGTGCCCGCCGCCTCGATGCGGTTGGCCTCGCCGGTGGCGGCGACCGGCCAGTCGGCGCAGTTCAGGGCCGCCCAGGCGAAGTCGCGGCCGAAGACCGGGGAGGCCGCCTCGAAGTCCGGGACCAGCTTCTCGACGTCGGCCGGGCTGTCGAACGGGGCCGGCTGGTCGATGCAGTTCACGGCGGCGAAGCCGTACATCATGCTGCCGTACGAGCCGTCCGGCTCCCGCTCGTAGTACATGTCCGCCAGCGCCAGCAGCCCGCTGCCGTCCTTGCGCTCCATCGCGTCCGTCAGCGCGCCGCGCAGCTGCGGCCAGAAGTCCTCCTGGTACATCGCCATCAGCACGCCCATCGTCGCCAGCGGCTCGCCCAGCCGCCGCTGCTCGCCGGTCGGGACCGGCTCGGCGTCGAGGCGGTCGAGGAACGCGCGGAGCTGCTTGCCCGCGTCCTCGGCGCTGTCGGTGCCGAGGGGGCAGTCCGCGCGCTGGACGCAGTCCTCGGCGAAGGCGTCGAAGGCGGTGGTGAAGCCGGCGTTCTGGTCGAGGTTCAGCTGCCGGGAGGTGAGGGAGGGGTCCATGGCGCCGTCGAGGACCAGGCGGCCGGCGCGGTGCGGGAAGAGGCCCGCGTAGGTGGCGCCGAGCATGGTGCCGTACGAGGCGCCGACGTACGTCAACTTCTTGTCGCCGAGGACGGCGCGGAGCACGTCCATGTCCCGGGCCGCCTCCGCCGTCGAGACGTGGCCGAGCAGCTTGCCCGCGCGCTTCTCGCAGCCCTCCGCGAAGCGCTCGAAGGCGGCGGTCAGCGCCTCGACCTCGCGCTCGTCGTCGGGTGTCGCGTCGACCTGGGTGTGCTTCTCGAACTCCGCGTCCGTCAGGCACTCCACCGGCTCGCTCCGGCCCACGCCGCGGGGGTCGGCGGCCACGATGTCGTAGCGCGCGCGGACCTCCTCCGGGTAGCCGACGCCGGCGAAGTTCTGCAGGAACTCGATCGCCGAGGCACCCGGGCCGCCCGGGTTGACGTGCAGCGAGCCGAGGCTCTCGGCGGGGTTCTCGGCCGGCTTGCGGGCCACCGCCAGCTCCACGTCCTCGCGGTCGCCGGGGCTGGCGTAGTCCAGCGGTACGCGCAGGGTGGCGCACTCGAAGCCGGGGGCGTCGGTGCAGTCGGTCCAGCGCAGCTGCTGTTCGTAGTACGGCCGGAGGTCCGCGGGGATCTGCTCCGGGAGCGGTTCGAGCACGCGGCTGACGCTGCCGGCGCGGGCGGCGTCGGCACCGCCGCCCTGGCCGCCGCTGCCGGCGTCGTCGGATCCGGCGGAGTCGCACCCGGCGGCGGCGATCAGCACCACCAGCGCGGTGCCGGGCACGGCCCTGCGGAACAGGCTGCGGAAGTCCATGCGCTGAGCGTATCCGCCGGGGTGCGGCGGGCGCCGGGTCGCCCTCGCCCCGTACGGGTGACGTGCGTACGGCCGGAGTCGCGGCTGCGGCTGTGGTGGCGGCTGTGGTGGCGGCTGCGGCTACGGCTTGCGCAGCGTCACCGTCATCGCCTCCAGCGCCAGCAGCGGCGCCACGTTCCGCTCCAGCGCCTCCCGGCACTCCATGATCGCATCCAGCCGCCGCAGCGTCATCTCCGGCGTGCTGCCCTCCGCCGTCTGCCGCAGCCCGTCCCCCACGTCCGCGCACGGCAGCAGCGACGGGTCCGCCACCGCGCCCAGCTGGAGCGCGAGCACGTCGCGGTAGAAGCCGGCGAGGTCCGTGAGTGCCAGGTCGAGGCTGTCGCGCTGGCTGCGCGTCGCCCGCCGCTTCTGCCGCTCCTGCAGGTCCTTCATCACACCCGCCGTGCCGCGCGGCATGCGGCCCCCGGGCTGGGCCCCCAGCGCCGTGCGCATCTCCTCCGTCTCCTGCTCGTCCGTCTCCTCGGCCTGCTCCTTCGCCGCGTCCGCCGCGACGTCCACCAGCTCCTGCGCGGAGCGCAGGCAGCCGCCGATGTCCTCCACGCGCAGCGGGATCCGCAGCACCGCCGCGCGCCGCTCGCGGGCGCGCTCGTCGGTGGCCAGGCGGCGGGCGCGGCCGATGTGGCCCTGGGCGGCCCGGGCCGCGGACTCGGCGACCGCGGGGGTGATCCCGTCGCGCTGTACGAGGACGGCCGCGACCGCCGCGACGGCGGGGGTGCTGAGGGAGAGGTGGCGGCAGCGGGAGCGGATCGTGGGCAGCACGTCCTCCAGCGACGGCGCGCACAGCAGCCACACCGTGCGGGGGGCGGGCTCCTCGATGGCCTTCAGCAGCACGTTGCCGGCGCCTTCGGTGAGGCGGTCGGCGTCCTCGACGACGATGACCTGCCAGCGCCCGCCGGAGGGGGCGAGCTGGGCGCGGCGGACCAGCTCGCGGGTCTCCTTGACGCCGATGGTGAGGAGGTCGGTGGCGATGACGCTGACGTCGGCGTGGGTGCCGACGAGGGCGGTGTGGCAGCCGTCGCAGAAGCCGCACCCGGGCCCGCCGGCGGCCGTCGCACGGTCCGGGCCGACGCACTGGAGGGCGGCGGCGAACGCGCGCGCCGCCGTCGCCCGGCCGGCGCCCGGCGGGCCGGTGAACAGCCAGGCGTGCGTCATCGCAGAGCCGGCGGGCAGGTCGGCGACCTCGGCGGGGTGGACGTCGGCGGCGTGTCCGGCTGCGGCGTGTCCGGCTGCGGCGCGGGTGCCGCCGGGGGCCGTCCCCTCGGCGGTGACCCGGGCGTCGTCGGTGTGGGCGGCGGCGGCCATCTGCTCGCCGACCCGCTCCTGCCCGACCAGCTCGTCCCACACCGTCATGGCACCGCCCTTTCGTCGTCCGCGGACCATTGTGCTGCACACCGCCGACACGGGGTGGGCGGGCGCCCGCCCACGCGCTGGGTGCGGGGGACGCGGCTCCTCGCCGCCGCCGGCTCTTCGTCGGGGCGCGGGCCCACGCGGGGGGGGGCGCGACGGCGAGCAGCTTGGCGGTGGCGGCCGTACGGGCGCGGCGCCCCGGCGCGCGGGGACATGCACTCCCTAGCCGTCACGTGCCGGTTCTGCAACGCCGCCCGCCACGCGCGCGTGGACACGCAAGTACGGGGCGCGAACGCGCAGGTGTGCGCGGGCGCAGCCCGCCGGCCGGGGCACGGGCGCGCGGCCCGTCAGTGCGCGTGCCCGTGGCCGTGGCCCTGGCCATGGTCGTGGCCGTGGCCGTGGCCCCGGCGGCGCCAGCTGACCGCGTCCGGGTCGCGCGGCGCCCGGTCCACCACCAGCGCACCCGCGGTCAGCATCAGCCCCGCCACCGAGGCGGCGTTCTCCAGCGCGGTACGGGGCACGCGCACCGGGTCCAGCACGCCGGCCGCCGGCAGGTCGTCGTACGTGCCGGTGTCCGCGTTCCAGCCGTGGCCCGGCGGCAGCCCCTCCGTCCCGGCCACGACGTACGCCCCGTCCGCGCCGGCGTTGTCGGCCAGCTGGCGCAGCGGCGCCGCGAGCGCGGCCCGTACGGCGCGCGCGCCCGCCCGCTCGTCGGCGGACAACCCGGCGGAATCCGACCCCGCGGAACCAGACCCGACGGCGGCGGACCCCGCGTACGCGGGCGCGGCGTGCGGGGTCTCCCGCGCCGTCCCGGCGCCCACCAACTCGTCCACCGCGCTCCGCGCCGCCGCCAGCGCCGGCCCGCCGCCCGGCG
>NZ_BAAAPF010000083.1:0-22795 GCF_039531005.1 Streptomyces synnematoformans | reverse complement strand
GCAGAAGCACACGGCGGCACCCGGCTCCACTTCACCGTGGACACCGCCCTCGCCCCCGCCGCCCCGGCCTGCCCCGCCCGCGCCGCCGCCTGACTTCCCGCTGCCGCCGCCGCCCGTCTTGCCGCGGCCGCCGCCCGCCGCCGCCCCGGGGCGTGCGGCCCGCTTCCTGGTGCTCACGCCGCCACCCCCGCGAACAGGTCGGTCGCCACGGGCCCCGGGTCGTGCCGCGCGGCGTCCGCGCCGCCGGAGAGCAGGAAGTGCTCCGTGGTCAGAATCGGCTGGCCCAGCCCGTTGGAGAGGGCGAAGAAGCCGCCGGCGACGGTGATCTGCGTCGCGTGCGCCGCCAGGGCGCGGGCCTTCGCCGCCGCGTACGCACCGCCGTCCACGGCCGCCGTGACCTCGTCGTCCCGGACCACGCCCGGCAGGTCCGCGACGGTCGCCGGCTCCGCGAAGGGGGCGTCGGCCGCGGCCAGTCCGGCGAGGCCCCGCTCCACCGCGGTGCGCGCGGCGCAGGTCCAGTAGATACGGGCCACCGCCCACGGCTCGGCGGGGTCCGGGCCGGGTGCACGGTACGCGGCGTCCGCGGCCAGGTCCGCCGCGCGCATCGCGACGCGGTGGGCCTGGATGTGGTCGGGGTGGCCGTAGCCGCCGTCCGGGTCGTACGTGACGAGCACCTGCGGACGTACCTCGCGGATCACCGGCACCAGCAGGCCCGCCGCCTCGTCCACGTCGGCGGACCAGAAGGTGCCGGGACGGCCGTTCGTGTCGAGGCCGCTCATGCCCGAGTCGCGGAAGCGCCCGGGGCCGCCGAGGAAGCGGTGGTCGGTGACGCCCAGCGCCCGCATGGCGGCGGCGAGTTCACCGGCCCGGTACGGGCCGAGCCGGTCGCTCCGCCCGGGTCCCAGGTGGGCGAGCGAGGGCGGAATGATCTCGCCTTCCTCGCCCCGGGTGCACGTCACCAGGGTGACCAGGGCGCCCTCTGCGGCGTACCGCGCCATGGTGGCGCCGGTGGTGATCGTCTCGTCGTCCGGATGCGCGTGCACCAGCAGCAGCCTGCGCGTCGGAAGCTCCCTGCTCATACAGGGAAGCCTAGACGAGGGGGCGGGAGGTCCCCCGGGGCGCTTGTGCGGAGGTCAGAACTCGATGCTCTCGATCATGTCCGCGACGTTCTGGGTCACGTCGTCGATGGTCGGGGCCACCGACGAGCTGGCGAGGTAGAAGCCGAGCAGCATGCACACCACCGCGTGCCCGCCCTTGAGGCCGCTTTTCTTGATCAGCAGATAGACGATGATCGCGAGCAGCAGCACCAGCGAGATCGACAGAGCCACAGCGGCTCACCTCCCGGGACCTGTGGTCGGGTCATATGACGGGCCAGGAGATGCATGCCCGTCGCGCGCACGCATCATAACTATCGGTATCCGTGCATCGTTCGGCGCACCGGCGCATGCGGGGGTCGCACGGAGCAGGGCGCCGCGGGGTGGTCGCGGGGCCGTCGGGGAGGGGGTGGCGGAGGTTCCGCGGGGGTCACCAGGGGGGCGGGGAGGAGGGCTCCTGCCAGCGGGGGAGCGGCTCCGCCACGGGGTCGCGCCCGCCCCGGCCGGCGAACGCGAACAGGATGACGAAGCCGGCGAGGAGCAGCCCGATGCCGGTGGCGACCTGCAGCTGGTGCTCGGTGTCCAGGGCGCCGAAGCGCTCGAAGACCTCGTGCTTGAGGTACCGGGAGGTGTCGGCGGCGCCCCAGCCCAGGACGAGCGCGCCGGCGGTCATGCCCAGCGGGCGGGAGAGCGCGGCCCGTCGGGCGGCGGCCACGGCGGCGACGCCGCAGAGGGCGGCGACCGCCCACTTGCCGTACGCGGCCGGGGGCATCAGCAGCGTGTACGTGGTGCCGTCGCCGGTGAGCCGGTCGCCGTACGCGTCCCAGCCGACGACCGCGGCGGTGCGCAGCTCCCACGCCGCGAGCGCCAGCGCGGCGACGGCGAGGAAGACGAGGCCGGTGGCCGCGGCGCCGCGGGTGGGCCGGCGCGGCGGCTGCTCGTCGGGCAGCAGGTAGCCGGCGCCGGCGGAGTCCACCGGCCGGCGGCCGGCGGCGACGGAGATGAGCAGCACCGCGCCGAGGGTGACGCCCACCCCGGCGAAGAGCAGGGCCCGGTTGCGCAGGTCCTGGTCGATGTGCTGCATCCAGTCCGCCGTCAGCGTCCACAGCACGGGGGCGCGCAGCAGGATCGTGACCGCACCGGCCGCGCCGAGGGCGCCGGCGGCCGCGGTGGAGTACAGGGCGGTCACGCCGGCGACGGCGTAGACGCAGACGAGGACGGGGTCGTAGAGGGAGGTGCCCCGGGGGCTCTCCGGAGCGCTCTCGGGGGCGCCCGCCCAGGACCACCACAGGTCGGGCAGGCCGCCCGTGACGTCGACGTCGCGGCCGATCCACACGAGCGAGAGCAGGGCGAGGAGCGCGCAGCACACGGCGCCGAAGACGCGCGCGCCGCGCCCCAGTATGTGTCCTTGCTCCATCGCCGGCCGACCCCCGATACGCAACCGTGCGCCTTTTGGGCCCACTCGGCACCCAGGTCTACACCTCTCCGCGGCGCCGGACAACACTCCCGGCAAGACCGGCCGGACGCCGGAGGACCCCGGCGGAGGGCGGGCGGAACCCGGCCGGACCGGCGTGCAGCCGGGCCCGGCCGGGTGACGGCACCCGCACGGCCGTACGCTCCCCAGAGTGGCGCGTTCGTATATCGGTGATGCCACAGACGGGTTGCCGTCGTGTTAACGACCTTCGAAGCTATTTGTCGCATATGTCGGTCACTAAGGCGGCTTGTCAAGCACGTACGGACCTCAATCTGCAAAATTTACGCTCAAGAAGCGATTGCGCACCTCGCCTGAGCCCGTCACCCCCTTGACTGGGGGATGAATCGATTGCGAAAGTCCCGTCAACCACCGCAGCGTGCACGGGCGCTGCGGCTCTCATCCGGTTCGGGAGCACAACGCCAATGACGAGTCCATCCGAGGCTGCCCCGACGGGGTCCGAGCCCACAACGCTCGAACCCGTCAAGGCAGAGGGGGGCGATGGCCAGGGCACCGCCGATCACATCGGCAAATCGCCCGGTCAGCTGATGTGGCAGCGCTTCAAGCGCGACCGCGCGGGGGTCATATCCGCGTATGTCGTCAGCTTCTTCGTGCTGATCGCGATATGCGCCCCGCTCATCTCGAAGCTGTACGGGAAGTCTCCGTACACGCTGTACAACTCGGCCACCGGCAAGCCCGAGCTGTTCGACGCTCTCGGCTACCCGGTCAAGCCCAACGGCGGCATCAGCAGCGAGTTCTGGTTCGGCCTGGAGCCCATCCTCGGCCGCGACGTCTTCACGCTGCTGATCTACAGCATCCGGACCTCGCTGGCCATCGCCATCGCGGTGACGATCCTCACCGTCCTCATCGGCGTGCTGCTGGGCGTGGCCGCCGGCTTCACCGGCGGCCGCACCGACACGCTGATCGGCCGCTTCACCGACCTGATGCTGGCGTTCCCGAGCCAGCTGTTCTTCGTGGCGTTCATGCCTGTCATCACCACGATCTTCGTCGCCCCCGAGGACGCGACTCCGACCTGGCTGCGGGTCGCGGTGCTGATCGGGATCCTCGCGGCGCTGGGCTGGATGCGCATGGCCCGCATCGTGCGCGGCGTCGCGCTCGCCATGCGGGAGCGCGAGTTCGTCGAGGCCGCCAAGGTGAGCGGGGCGTCGAACTGGCGAATCATCCGCAAGGAGATGCTGCCGAACCTCGTCACACCCATCCTCGTGCAGGGAACCTTCGAGCTGCCGCTCGTCGTGACGAGCGCCGCGGGACTGTCGTTCCTCGGCGTCGGCCTGGTGAACCCGACCCCCGACTGGGGCCTGATGTTCTCCCGGGCCGCGGACGTGTCCGAGACCGTTCCCACGTTCATGTTCTTCCCCGGCATCGCCATGGTGATCTTCGTGGTCGCCTTCAACCTGCTGGGGGACTCTGTCCGCGACGCGTTCGATCCGAAGGCCGCGCGCTGACGTTCGTACCGCCGCCAGGGTGCGACCGCCGTGGCAACGGGTGAACACGCACACAGCAAGTCAAGACCGACAGACAGGGTGGTTAGACAGTGAGAATCAGGGGTGCACGCAGAGCGCACGCCGTGGCAGCGGTGCTCGCCGCCGGGGCCTTGGTCCTGAGCGGCTGCAGCAGCGGCTCGGAGGACACGGACTCGGCGCAGGACGAGAAGGACAAGGCGCAGAAGCAGCAGGCGCAGATCCCGTTCGGTGACGCCGAGGCGTCCACCGGCCCCGCCGCCGAGGTGAAGGGTGCCCAGGAGGGCGGCACGATCAACGTCATGCAGCGTGACAGCTACGCGCACCTCGACCCGGGACAGATATACGTCTCGGACGAGGGCTCCCTGTCGCGGCTGATCCACCGCGGGCTGACCGGCTACAAGACCGACGCCAACGTCAAGCAGACCATCGTCGGCGACCTCGCCACGGACAGCGGCAAGCCCTCCGACGGCGGCCGCACCTGGACGTACACGCTCAAGGACAACATCAAGTGGGCGGACGGCACGGACATCACGTCCAAGGACGTCCGGCACACCTTCGAGCGGCAGTTCGCCGAGTTCATCAACGACGGTCCGGTCTTCATCCAGCAGTGGCTGGCGAACACCCCGGGCACCGAGTACCGCGAGATGCTGCCCGAGGGCCCGTACAACGGTGACCACCTGCCGGACTCCGTCCTGGAGACGCCGGACGACAAGACCATCGTCTTCAAGTTCAAGGAGCCGAAGCCGGACCTCCCGTACGCCCTGGCGATGCCGGGCTACTCCATGGTCTCCGAGGCGAAGGACACCAAGGAGAAGTACGACAAGGACCCGATGACCGCGGGCCCGTACAAGATCGAGTCCTTCAAGACCGGCAAGTCGATGACGCTGGTCAGGAACGAGCACTGGGACCCGGCGACCGACGCGACGCGGAACGCCTACCCGGACAAGTACGAGATCACGTTCAACATCCAGTACGAGACCTCGACCGAGCGGCTGATGGCCGACCAGGGCGCGAACAAGAACTCGGTCAGCTTCAACAACCAGGTGGACGCCGCCACGGTGCCGAAGCTGAACAAGGACCCCGAGGCCCAGAAGCGCAAGGCCGCCGGCTACCAGCCGTACGTCTCGCAGATGGCCATCAACATGGACCGGGTGAAGAACAAGAAGGTCCGCGAGGCCATCGCCTACGCGCTGCCCATCCAGCCGTACCAGCAGGCGTACGGCGGCCCGCAGGGCATGGAGCTGGCCGGCGGTCTGATCAGCCCGACCGTCTCCGGCTACGAGGACGGCTTCGACCCCTTCGGCAAGCTGGAGAAGCCGCTGGGTGACCCGGCCAAGGCCAAGAAGATCCTGGAAGAGGCCGGCGAGACCGGCTACAAGCTCACCTGGGGCTACATCAACACCCCCGAGGGCCAGAACTACTCGCCCACGATGGAGGACACGCTGGAGGAGGCGGGCTTCGACGTCCAGCGCAAGGAGATCTCCGCCGAGACGTACTACGACGAGATCGGCCTGGTCGACAACAAGTTCGACATGTACGTGAGCGCGTGGGGCGCCGACTGGCCGTCCGCCAGCACCGTGGTCCCGCCGCTCTACGACGGCCGGCAGATCCAGGACGGCTCGTCGAACTACTCGCACACCAACGACGACTTCCTCAACAAGGAGATCGACCGGGTCCAGAAGATCGCGGACCCGGCCAAGGCCGCCAAGGAGTGGAACAAGCTCTCCCAGTACGTGGTGAAGGACCTGATCTCCAACATCCCGATGACGTACTACAAGCAGATCCAGCTCCACGGCTCGAACGTCGGTGGCGTCCAGTATGACGACGTCATCGGTGCCCTCGACCCGCGCAAGCTGTACCTGAAGCAGTAGCACCCCTTCGGTGCGCGGGCGCCCGCCCGATCGGCGGGCCCCGCGCACCACCTTCAGTCCACGTCGCCGCTTTGTCCTTCGAGAGCAGCCCACAGTCATGCTTCGTTTCCTGATTCGCCGGACAATCGGCGCATTGATCATCCTGCTGATCCTCAGCGCGGTCTGTTTCTTCCTGTTCTTCGCCATCCCGCGCGACCCCGCCCGCATCTCCTGCGGCGAGAAGTGCACGCCCGAGAACCTCGAACTGATCCGCAGGTCCCTCGGCCTCGACGATCCCGTCCCGGTGCAGTACTGGAACTTCCTCTCCGGCATCTTCACCGGCCGTTCCTACCCGACGGGCGACTGCTCGGCGCCCTGCCTCGGCCGCTCGTTCGTCCACGACGAGAACGTCCTCACCCTCATCCAGGACCGCTTCCCCACCACGCTGTCGCTCACCTTCGGCGCGGCCGTCGTCTTCCTCGTCTTCGGTATCGGCGCCGGCATGATCGCCGCCTGGCGGCGCGGCACGCCGGTCGACAAGTTCGTCAGCGGCAGCTCCCTGGTCATCGGCTCGCTGCAGATCTACTTCATCGGCCCGCTCGTGCTGTGGGCGCTGGTGTACAGCACCGGGATCTTCAGCGACCCGAAGTACAGCCCGTTCACCGAGAACCCATGGCAGTGGGCGGTCGGGCTGATCCTCCCCTGGATGGTGCTCGCCACGATCTTCGGCTCGAACTACACCCGTATGGTGCGGTCCACGATGATCGAGCAGTTGCAGGAGGAACACGTCAGAACGGCCAAGGCCAAGGGCATGTCTGGACCCACGGTCTTCTTCCGCTACGCCTGGCGCGGCGCCCTGATCCCGGTCGTCACGATCTTCGGCATCGACCTCGGCACCCTGCTGGGCGGCGCGATCATCACCGAGTTCACCTTCTCGCTGCCGGGTCTGGGCAACCTCTCCATCACGTCGGTGTTCAGGGCCGACCTGCCGGTGCTGATGGGTGTGCTGCTGTTCTCGTCCGCCATGATCATCTTGATGAACGTCATCGTCGATGCGGCGTACGCCTTCATCGACCCGCGCGTCCGTCTGTCCTAGGAGAAGAGCAGTGACCACCCTGACCAAGGAATCGGAAGGTTCCGCACCGTCCGCGGACGGCGCCTTCCTCTCGGTGCAGGACCTGCGCGTGCAGTTCACCACCGAGGACGGCGTCGTCAAGGCCGTCGACGGTCTCTCCTTCGACGTCGCGCGCGGCAAGACCCTGGGCATCGTCGGCGAGTCCGGCTCCGGCAAGTCCGTCACCAACCTGACCGTGCTGGGCCTGCACAACCAGATGTACACGAACATCGAGGGCTCCATCAGCCTCGACGGCGAAGAGCTGATCGGCATGCCCGAGCGCAAGCTGGAGAAGCTGCGCGGCAACAAGATGGCGATGATCTTCCAGGATCCGCTGACCGCGCTCTCGCCCTTCTACACGGTCGGCCGGCAGATCGCCGAGCCGTACCGCAAGCACATGGGCGTCTCCAAGCGCGAGGCGCACCTGCGGGCCGTGGAGATGCTGGACAAGGTCGGCATCCCCAACGCCAAGATGCGCGCGGAGGACTACCCGCACCAGTTCTCCGGCGGCATGCGGCAGCGCGCCATGATCGCGATGGCGCTGGTCTGCAACCCCGACCTGCTGATCGCCGACGAGCCGACCACCGCGCTCGACGTGACCGTGCAGGCGCAGATCCTCGACCTGCTCCGGGACCTGCAGAGCGAGTTCGGCTCCGCGATCGTCTTCATCACCCACGACCTCGGCGTCATCGCCAACGTCGCCGACGACATCCTGGTGATGTACGCGGGCCGCGCCGTGGAGCGGGGCAGCACGCGCGAGGTGCTGCGCAGGCCGGAGCACCCGTACACCTGGGGCCTGCTGAGCAGCATGCCGCGGCTCTCCTCGGACGTGGACGTGCCGCTCATGCCGATCAAGGGCACCCCGCCCAGCCTGCTGAGCCCGCCGCCGGGCTGCCCGTTCCACCCGCGGTGCACCTTCGTGCAGGAGGTCGGCGGCGCCGCGTGCCGTACGGACCGGCCGGCGCTGCCCGAGGGCCGCGGGGCCGCCTGCCATCTGAGCGCCGGGCAGAAGCAGGACATCTTCATCGAGCAGATCAAGCCCCGGCTGGGCTAGGGAGCACTGACCACCATGAGCGAAGAACTCACCCTCCCCGGCCCCCGGGACGACACCCCGGCAGTGGCGGGCGAGGAACTGCTCACCGTCGAAGGGCTCACCAAGCACTTCCCGATCATGGGCGGCTTTCCGATCAAGCGGAGGGTCGGCGCGGTGCAGGCGGTCGACGGCGTCGACCTGGAGGTGCGCTCGGGCGAGAGCCTGGGCCTGGTCGGCGAGTCCGGCTGCGGCAAGTCGACGACCGGGCGGCTGCTGACGCGGCTGCTGGAGCCGACCGGCGGCAGGATCACCTACCGCGGCCAGGACATCACGTACGCCAAGCGCAAGGCGCTGGCGCCGATCAGGTCCGAGATCCAGATGATCTTCCAGGACCCGTACTCGTCGCTGAACCCGCGGCAGACCGTCGGCACCATCATCAACAGCCCGATGGAGGTCAACGGGATCGACCCGCCCGGCGGCCGGGAGAAGCGCGTCCGCGAGCTGCTGGAGACCGTCGGCCTCAACCCCGAGCACTACAACCGCTTCCCGCACGAGTTCTCCGGCGGCCAGCGGCAGCGCATCGGGGTCGCGCGGGCGCTGGCGCTGAACCCGAAGCTGATCGTCGCCGACGAGCCGGTCTCGGCGCTCGACGTGTCGATCCAGGCGCAGGTCGTCAACCTGCTGCAGGAGCTGCAGCGGGAGATGGGCATCGCGTTCCTGTTCATCGCGCACGACCTCGCGATCGTCCGGCACTTCTCGCAGCGCGTCGCGGTCATGTACCTCGGGAAGATCGTCGAGACGGGTGACCGCGAGGACATCTACTCCCGGCCGCGGCATCCGTACACCCACGCCCTGCTCTCCGCCGTCCCGGAGGCGGCCCTCTCGGACGACGAGGACGAGGCCCCGCGGGAGCGCATCCGGCTGGCCGGCGACGTGCCCTCGCCGATCAACCCGCCGTCGGGGTGCCGCTTCCGCACGCGGTGCTGGAAGGCGCAGGACCTGTGCGCGGAGCAGGAGCCGCCGCTGGTGCAGATCGGCGGCAACCGGGCCGGGCACCTGACCGCCTGCCACTTCCCGGAGGAGCCGACGGTGGCGCGCGACCAGCAGGTCATCTTGGACAAGGCGCTGGCGGCGCTGGAGGAGGGGTCGGCCGGGGCGCCGGCGAAGGAGTAGCGGCGGGGCGTACGCCGCGCAGGACGCGGGGGCCGGTGCCGGGGTCGTCTCCGGTGGCCGGCCCGCGCGTCGTCTCCCGCGTGCCGTCTCCGCGCTCCCGGCTGCTCCCGGGCCGCGGATGGCTTCTCAGTTGAGGCGGGCGCGGGCCGCGCGGGCCTGACGGCGCAGGGAGTCGGCGGCCTGCGGCTCCATCGCCGCTATCACCGAGGCGTACTCCTCCAGCTCCACCGCCCCGGCGGCGAAGTCGCCGCGGGCGACGAGCAACTGCGCCCGCTCGTGGCGCAGCCGGGCGGGGTGGCTGGGCAGCAGGAGCGCGAGGTCGACGGCGGCGAGCTGGACGTCCGACTGCTCGGGCCGCTGGGCCGCCCAGGCGCGGATGTTGTTGAGGATGCGCCGCACGATGTCCAGCGGGTCGGCGGGCGTCAGCGTCGCGGCCGACAGCGGCGCGCCGCCGGTGGCTTCGGCGGCCAGCGACTCGGCGTCGGCGAGGGAGAGCAGCCGGCCGCCGTCGAAGGGGTCGGCCAGCACGGGCTCGTCCGCGGCGGGCGGGTCGGTGGCGGCCGGGCCGACGGGGGGCGGGCCGAAGCCGACGACGAAGTGCCCGGGGAGCGCCACGCCGTACACCGGGGCCCCGGCCCGGCGGGCGACCTCCATCCAGACCACGGACAGCATGATCGGCAGCCCGCGGCGCCGCCGCAGCACCTCGTGCAGCTGGGACGACTCCAGCCGGCGGTAGTCCCCGGGCGTCCCGCGGAACCCGCAGCGCTCTCCGAGCAGCTCGGCGGCGGCGCGCGCCCACGCGCGCGGCCCGCCGGGCGCGTACGGCAACCGCCCGGCCAGCTCGTCCAGCTCGATCTGCACGCCGTCGATGCCGTCCTCGTCGAGCCCGGGCCCGGTCTCGGCCCCGACGAGCAGGCAGAGCAGCGCGAGGTCGGGCCGCGGCGCGCGGGCCTCCTCCGCGAACCGGGCCCGGTGATCGATACCGGGCTGTTTCATGAGTCCATTGTGGGGCCACGTCCCCCGCCACGCCGCCCCGTACGGCTCTCCTACCCCAAGCGGTAGTGGTAGGCGTGGTGGGTGGCGAAGCCGAGGGCGCCGTAGAGGGCCAGGGCCGGGGCGTTGTCCGGCTCCACCTGGAGGTACGCCGCCGAGGCGCCCTCCTGCAGCGCCCGGTCCGCGAGGGCGGCCATCACCGTCGTGGCCAGCCCGCGGCGGCGGTACGCCGGGGCCACCTCCACCGCCGCGAAGCCCGCCCAGCGGCCGTCGACCACGCAGCGCCCGATCGCCGCCGGGGTGCCGTCCGTCCCCGGGACCGTCGCGAACCACACCGACGGGCCGCCCTCCAGCACCGTCCGTGCGGCCGGCGTCAGCTCCCCGGCCCGGTTGTAGAGCGCGAACCACCCGGCCGAGGCCGTACGGGACAGCTCCACCCGCTCCGCGCCGTTTCCGGCGGCCCGCGTGTCGGCCACCGGCGCCAGCTCCCCGACCTGCAGCAGCGCCGCCCGCCGCACCGCCCAGCCGCGCGCGTCCAGCGCCGCCGCCACCGCCTCGCCGCCGCCCGCCGCGTCCCCCGCGTCCCCCGTGCCCGTTGCGACCTGCACCAGCGGCGGCAGCCCCCGCTCCCCGTACCACCGCGTGACCCGCGCCAGCGCCGCGTCCAGCGGCAGCCCGGGGTCGCCCAGCGGCAGCACCGAGTTGGCGCGGCTCGTGAAGCCGTCCGAGGCCCGCAGCGTCCAGTCGCCCAGCCGCTCGCTCGTCACCGGCGGCCACCCCCGGGCCGCCACCCGGGTCAGCTCCGCCGCCGAGGCCGCCGGCCCGCGCCGGCGCGCCGGCGCGGCGGGGACGACCTTCGCCGCCACCACGGCCGACTCCGGAATCCGGACGACCGCACCGTTCCGCCTGGTGAGACGAAGCTCCCCGGCGTCCCACGATGTGAGCACACCGACTGCATCCGTGAACCGCGCGGCTGCCTCGCAGGCATCTGTCAGTCGTCGTACGGAAACACGTTTTCCCACGTCAGCAGGGGTGATACGGACTTCGAGCCGCGCCCCAGTGGTGAATTCCACAGCTCTCCACGCCCCTCTTGTTCGCTCCGTGCCCGGGAACGGAGATACTAGATGCGGGCATCGACACGCCGCGCTCCCGCGCCGCCAGCCTGATCGAGGAGGAACGACAGCGTGACCTACGTCATCGCAGAGCCTTGTGTGGACCTCAAGGACAAGGCCTGCATTGAGGAGTGCCCCGTCGACTGCATCTACGAGGGCCAGAGGTTCTTGTACATCCACCCGGACGAGTGCGTCGACTGCGGTGCTTGCGAGCCGGTCTGCCCCGTGGAAGCGATCTTCTACGAGGACGACACTCCGGAGGAGTGGAAGGACTACTACAAGGTGAACGTCGAGTTCTTCGACGACCTCGGCTCGCCCGGCGGCGCGTCGAAGCTCGGCCTGATCGAGCGGGACCACCCGATCGTCGCCGCCCTGCCGCCGCAGGAGCACGACGAGTAGTAACGGAGAACCACGGCGACACACACGCATCGCCCCCGCCCATCGGCTCCGGGCTGATCGGCGGGGGTTGCTGCGTCGACTGAGGACAGTGAGAGTGCGACCCGTCACCTCCCGGCTGCCGGTCTTCCCCTGGGACCGGCTGGAGCCCTACAAGACAGCCGCCGCCGAGCACCCCGGCGGCATCGTCGACCTGTCGGTCGGCACCCCCGTCGACCCCGTCCCCGAGGTGGTGCGGGCCGCGCTCGCCGGCGCCGCCGACAGCCCCGGCTACCCGCTCGCCTGGGGCACCCCGGAGCTGCGCGAGGCCATCGCCGGCTGGTTCGGCCGGCGGCTCGGGGCCGCGGTCGGACCGGACGCGGTGCTGCCGGCGATCGGCACCAAGGAGCTGGTCGGCTGGCTGCCGACGCTGCTGGGGCTGGAGCCGGGGGACCAGGTGGCGTATCCGGAGCTGGCGTATCCGACGTACCGGATCGGGGCGCTGACGGCGCGCGCGGAGCCCGTGACGTACGCCGATCCGGTCGCGGACCTCGACCCGGCGCGGGTGCGGCTGCTGTGGCTCAACACCCCGTCGAACCCCACCGGACGCACGGTGGACGCGGCCGGACTGCGCCGCGCGGTGGCGTGGGCGCGCGCGCACGGGGTGCTCGTCGCCTCCGACGAGTGCTACCTGGAGCTGGGCTGGGAGACCGACCCGGTGTCCGTGCTGCACCCGTCGGTCAGCGAGGGCTCGTACGAGGGACTGCTCGCCGTGCACTCGCTGTCGAAGCGCTCCAACCTCGCGGGCTACCGCGCGGGGTTCGCCGGCGGCGACGCGGCCGTGGTGCGCGAGCTGGTCGCGGTGCGGAAGCACACCGGGATGATGGTGCCGAAGCCGGTGCAGCAGGCGATGATCGCGGCGCTGGGCGACGGTCGGCACGTGGCGGAGCAGCGCGAGCGCTACGCCCGCCGGCGGGCCGCGCTGCGCGAGGCGCTGACGGGGGCGGGCTTCCGGATCGAGCACAGCGAGGCGTCGCTGTATCTGTGGGCGACGCGGGATGAGCCGTGCTGGGACACGGTCGGCGAGCTGGCGAAGCTGGGCATCGCGGTGGCGCCCGGGGAGTTCTACGGGGCCGCGGGGGAGCGGTTCGTCCGGGTGGCGTTCACGGCCACGGACGAGCGGGTGGCCGCCGCCGTGGAGCGGCTGTGGGCGCTGCGGCGCTGAGCGGGCCGAGAGGCCCCGGCGGGGCTCCGTACGGCCTGCCGGGCCCGGTGGGCCCGGCGGGTCCGCCACGGGCCCTGCCGGGCCGCCGGGCCTGCGGAGGACGGCTCGGCGGGCCCGGCGGCCCGGGGGGCCGGCCGTGCAGGCTCAGGCGAGGCCCAGCTTTGAGGTGGGCAGCTCGGGGGTGAGGTTCCCGGCGGCTTCGCCGACCGCGGACTGCCCCTGGTCGACGGTCCTGCCGGTGGTCTCCTGGAGTGCGCCCAGGGCCTGCTCGGTGGTCGGGCCGGCGCTCTCGCCGAGCTTCGCCGCGGTCTCGCCACCGGTGGTGAGCACCTCGCCGCCGGTCTGCGAGACGCTCTCGGGCAGCGCGCCGGTGTCCAGGGCGCTCAACGGGGCCAGCCCGTTCGTGCTCGGCAGCTCGACGGCGCTTGCGGCACCCGCGGCGCCGACGACCGGTGCGGCACCCGCGGTGACGACGAGTGCGACCCGGGCGAGATGGCGCTTGAGGGGGTGGGACATGGTGCTCCTTTGACGGAGGGGGTACTGACAGGTCATGTCCGCCGTGCGGACGCCGTGACTACCGCGTGAGGCGCCGGAAGGTTGCGGCCGCTCCAGGTAAAGAGTTGGTAATGCGTCGCATTATCTGCTTCACCAGAAAACCGGGCAAACCAGGTCGGTCCGCGCACCTTCGAGGGGGCCGAGGACCCCTGTTCACCGGGGGTTTGTCGGATCGCGGAACCGGGCCGCGGCGGGGGTGCGCATCCCGCTCCGCGGTCAACCCACGCTGACCGGGTTCCCCCGTGCGAAGGGGCGCGCGCTACGGCTCGGTGACGATGCGGACCGAGGCCGCGCCCGCCGCGCCGCCGCCCCCGACCCGCCGCCAGCCGTCCGCCGAGTCCTCCGCCCGCCACTCGCGGCCGGCGAAGGACACCTGCGCGATACGCAGCCGCGGCGCCTGCGCCACCGCCCAGTGCGCCAGCTCCCAGCCGTGGTCGGTCGCGTCCTCGGCGCCGCCCCCGCCGCCCGCGCCCCCGGCGCCGTCCACGGCGGCGGGCAGCACGAGCACCTGCCGGCCGCCCCCGTCCGCGTCCCCGGACCCCCCGCCCGGCCCGCCGGCCCCGGACTCCGGCAGCACGCTGTCGCCGAACTCCCGCTTCAGCTCCTTGCGCAGCAGCGCCGGATCGCCGGGGCGCGCGGCGCCCTTCGCTGTCGTGCAGGTGAAGGCGCCGCCCGCGCGGCCCGTGAGCGCCGCCGACAGCCGGGCGGCGGCGGGCTCGTGCTTCGCGTACGCCTGCGGGAAGCCGCTGCGCTGGACGCGCTGGGCGGCCTCGGTGAGCGGCAGCCGGGAGTAGCCGGGGATCTCCGCCAGGTGCTCGTAGAACTTGCCGCTGGCGTACACCGGGTCGAGGATCTGCTCCTCCGTGCCCCAGCCCTGGGAGGGCCGCTGCTGGAACAGGCCCAGCGAATCGCGGTCGCCGTGCTCGATGTTGCGCAGGGCGGACTCCTGCATGGCGGTGGCCAGCGCGATGGTCACGGCGCGCTCGGGCAGCCGGCGGGAGGACGCCACGGCGGTTATCGTCGCGGCGTTGGCGGCCTGTTCGGGATCTAGCTCGTACGGCTCGTCCTCGCCCGCCGTGCGCACCTCGCAGCGCGGCGCGGGCCCGCCGCCGGTGTTGAGGTGGACCAGCAGGTACGCGCCCACGCCACCGAGCACCGCGAGCGCGACGAACGCGCGGAGGAGGCGGCGGCGGAGGACGTCGGAGGGGGGCACGCGCCCACGGTAGCGCCCGCGGCGGACAGCCGCGGGCAAGGGAGCGGTCCTGCTCTGCCCGTACGGCGCACGCGCGCGGGGCGGCGCCCGGACCGTAGGGTCGTCGGCATGGACTTGACGCTCGACGCCGCCCGGCTCACCGCCTTGCTCGTGGACACGGCCTCCGTCAGCGGGGCGGAGAAGCCCCTCGCCGACGCCGTCGAGGCCGCGCTGCGCCGGCTCCCGCACCTGGCGGTGGACCGCGACGGCGACGCCGTCGTCGCCCGGACCCGGCTGGGGCGCGCCGAGCGCGTGGTGCTCGCCGGGCACATCGACACCGTGCCCGTCGCCGGCAACGTGCCCTCCCGCCTGGACGGCACGTACGAGGACGGCGTGCTCTGGGGCTGCGGCACCTCCGACATGAAGGCCGGCGTCGCCGTCCAGCTGCGCATCGCCGCCACCGTGCCCGCGCCCAACCGCGACCTCACGTTCGTCTTCTACGACAACGAGGAGGTCGACGCCGCCCGCAACGGCCTGCGCCGGCTCGCCGAGCGTCATCCCGACTGGCTCGCGGGCGACTTCGCCGTGCTGCTGGAGCCGTCCGACGGCGAGATCGAGGGCGGCTGCCAGGGCACGCTGCGCGTCGTCCTCCGTACCGAGGGCGAACGCGCCCACTCCGCGCGCAGCTGGCTCGGCGCCAACGCCGTCCACGCCGCCGCCCCCGCGCTGGCCCGGCTCGCGGCGTACGAACCGCGGCACGCCGTCATCGACGGCCTGGAGTACCGCGAGGGCCTCAACGCCGTCCGCGTCAGCGGCGGCGTCGCGGGCAACGTCGTGCCGGACGTCTGCGAGGTCACCGTCAACTTCCGCTACGCCCCCGACCGCTCCGAGGAGCAGGCGACCGCCTTCGTACGGGAGTACTTCGACGGCTGCGGCATCGCGGAGATCACCGTCGAGGACAGCTCCCCCGGCGCGCTGCCGGGCCTCGCCCACCCCGCGGCCGCCGCGTTCACCGCCGCCGTCGGCGGCACCCCGCGGCCGAAGTACGGCTGGACGGACGTCGCCCGCTTCGCGGCCCTGGGCGTCCCCGCGGTGAACTACGGACCGGGCGACCCGAACTACGCGCACAAGCGCGACGAGCACGTCCGTACGGCCCGTATCCACCACTGCGAGGAGCGGCTGCGGGCCTGGCTCACCGCGTGAGCGAAAAGGCGTGTCACCGGCTGTTCCGTAGCGGTTTCTGATGGTGTTCACGCGGGTTCGGGCGGCTTCGCCTAGCCTGGGCCGGGAGATCGTCGTACGGGGTGGCACGAGTAGACACGAAGCAGCACGAAGAAGCACGAAGAAGCACAAGGAAGGGAGCCGCCCGTGGGCAGCTGGGACGAGTTCAACGAGCAGCGGCTCGGCCCCGTCATCCGCCGCCGCAGCCGCGTCCAGCGCGGGACGATGGACCAGCACCTGCTGGACACCCGGGAGCGCGCCGCGGAGTACGTGCACGAGGACCCGTGGCGGGTGCTGCGGATGCAGGCGGAGTTCGTCGAGGGGTTCGGCGCGCTCGCCGAGGTGGGGCCGGCGATCAGCGTCTTCGGCTCGGCCCGGACGGCGTCGGACAGCGCGGAGTACGCGCGCGGCGTCGCGATCGGCAAGGGGCTCGTGGACGCCGGCTTCGGGGTGATCACCGGCGGCGGGCCGGGGGTGATGGAGGCGGCGAACAAGGGCGCGCTGGAGGCCGGCGGGCTGTCGGTCGGGCTGGGCATCGAGCTGCCCTTCGAGCAGGGGCTCAACAGGTACGTCGACCTGGGCGTGAACTTCCGCTACTTCTTCGTGCGCAAGACGTGCTTCGTGAAGTACTCCCAGGGGTTCGTGGTGCTGCCCGGCGGCTTCGGCACGATGGACGAGCTGTTCGAGGCGCTGACCCTGGTGCAGACGAAGAAGGTGACGCGGTTCCCGATCGTCCTCTTCGGCAGCGACTACTGGGGCGGGCTCGTCGACTGGCTGCGCAAGACCGTCGTGGACGGCGGCAAGGCGGCCGAGCGGGACCTCGACCTGTTCCACATCACGGACGACGTGGCCGAGGCCGTGGAGCTGGTCACGAAGGAGACCCCGTAGGCCCCGGCCCGTACGGCAGCCCCCGGGCAGGCCCTAGGCGAGGCCGCGGCGGGCCACCGCCGGGGCGCGGTGGCCCGCGATGGCGGCCACCATGTCCAGCACCTGGCGGGTCTCGGCCACCTCGTGCGCCCGGTACACCTGCGCCCCCAGCCACGCCGAGACCGCCGTGGTGGCCAGCGTGCCGACCAGCCGTTCCTTGACCGGTTTGTCCAGCGTCTCGCCGACGAAGTCCTTGTTCGACAGCGAGACCAGCACCGGCCAGCCCGCCGCGGTCATCTCGCCGAGCCGGCGGGTGGCCTCCAGCGAGTGCCGGGTGTTCTTGCCGAAGTCGTGGCCCGGGTCGATCAGGATCCCGTCGCGGGGCACGCCCAGCTCCGCGGCCCGCTCCGCCAGCCCCAGGGTGACCCGCAGGATGTCGGCCACCACGTCGTCGTACGCGATGCGGTGCGGCCGGGTGCGTGGCCGCACGCCGCCCGCGTGGGTGCACACCAGCCCCGCGCCGTGCCGGGCGGCGACCTCGGCGAGCTGCGGGTCGACGCCGCCCCAGGCGTCGTTCAGCAGGTCCGCGCCGGCCGCGCAGGCGGCCTCGGCGACCTCGTGGCGCCAGGTGTCGACGCTGATCACGACGTCCGGGTGGCGGCGGCGCACCTCCGCGATGAAGCCCGCGGTGCGGCGCACCTCCTCCGCGGCCGACACCTCCTCGCCCGGGCCGGCCTTCACCCCGCCGACGTCGATGATCGCCGCGCCCTCCGCGACCGCCTGCTCGACGCGGGCGAGCGCCGGCTCGTCGCGGAAGGTGGCGCCCTGGTCGTAGAAGGAGTCCGGGGTCCTGTTGACGATCGCCATGATCACCGGCTCGTGCGCGGCGAAAGTGCGCGACCCCAGTCGCAGCATGCTGCCTCCTTAGACACCCTCCGGGACGGCGGTTCCCGGGCTCCTTCCAGCGACCTTAGCCCGCGGCTGCGGCGCGGCGGGCGCGGTGCCCCGCGGTGCGCCGCGGTGCCCCCGCGGCGGCGGGCCCGGGGGCTGTCACCGGCCCCGGCTATGGTGGGGCGCAGCCACCCGGCGTACCGGGCGCGGCCTTGTGGCGCCCCGGCTGTCCACGGGGAGACATCGTGTTCTGGTTCATGCTCATCGCCATGGTCGTGGTCGTCGCCGCGGTCACCGTCGTGCTGGCGGGGGACGGCGAGGAGGAACTGACCGAGCCGCGGCCCGACCGCCTCCACGACCCACTGCCCGACGACCGGCCGCTCGGCCGTGCCGACATCGACGGGATGCGGCTGCCGGTCGCGCTCCGCGGCTACCGCATGGCGGACGTCGACGACGCGCTGGACCGCGTCGCCGCGGAGCTGGCGGAGCGGGACGCGCGCATCGCGGAGCTGGAGGCGGCGCTCGCGGGGCTGCACGCGGCGGCGTACCGCGGTACTCCGGCGGGACCGCCGGAGTACCCGGAGTACGAGGACGCGCCGCCGCCCGGGCCGGCGGACTACCGGAGGCCGGGCTTCGGGGGCGCGCGCGCCCTCGGCGGCCAGCGCCTCGGCGGGCCGGATCTGGGCGGACGGCACCCCGGTGGGCGCGACCCGGGCGGCGCCGATCCGGGCGGGCGCGACCTCGGCGGACGTGATCCCGCCGGGCCGGAACCGGGCGGGCCGGCGCCGGGCGCGCCGCGTGGCGGGGCGGAACTCGGCGGCGCGGATCCGCGCGCCGGCCGGGCCGGCCGTGAGCGCCGCCGGCGGGGCCGTCGCCGGGCCCGACGGGCTGCTGCGCTGCCCGTGGGGGCTGTCCGCCGAGGACTACGTGGCGTACCACGACGACGAGTGGGGCCGGCCCGTGCACGGCGACGACGCGCTCTTCGAGCGGCTGTCGCTGGAGGCGTTCCAGTCCGGGCTGTCCTGGCTGACGATCCTGCGCCGCCGCGAGGGCTTCCGGGCCGCCTTCGCCGGTTTCGAGATCGCCGCGGTCGCGGAGTTCGGCCCCGCGGACGAACAGCGGCTGCTCGCCGACACCGGCATCATCCGCAACCGGCTGAAGGTGCAGGCCACCCTCGCCAACGCCAGAACCCTCGCCGCCTGGGCCCCCGGCGAGCTGGACACCCTGATCTGGTCCCACGCCCCGGACCCCGCCGGCCGCCCCGCGCCGCGCACGCTTGCGGACGTACCGGCCGTCACCCCGGAGTCCACGGCGCTGGCCAAGGAGCTGAAGCGGCGCGGCGTGCGGTTCGTCGGGCCGACGACGGCGTACGCGTTGATGCAGGCGTGCGGCCTGGTCGACGACCACCTCGCGGACTGCCACGCGCGGTGACCCCTGCCGGGGCGGCCCGGGGGGTCCGGTGGGCCGGGGCGTCGCCGACGGGCACCTCCTGATCGCAGGGTGGACCCGCGGGGGCGCGGGCGGTGCCGGGGCGGCGCGTGCGGGCGAGCCCTTACCCGCGTGCCCCCGCACGGACGGCGGACCCGGCGGTGCGCGCATGTCCCGTACGCGGGTCGGGGCCGGGGACGCCCGTCCCGACACGACGCACGGCGCGCCCGCGCCGCCGCGGCCCGTGCCGCGAGGGGTCAGCGGCCCGTGCCGCGAGGGGTCAGCGGCCCGTGAAGCGGGGCTCCTCCTTTGCCACGAACGCCTCCACCGCGATCCTGTGGTCCTCCGACGCCCCCGCCCGGGACTGCAGCTCCGCCTCCTTCGCGAGCGTGTCCGCCAGCCCGTGCGCCGACCCGTACGCCAGCGACTCCTTGATCGCCGCGTACGCCGCCGTCGGCCCCGCCGCGAGCCTGCGCGCCACCGCCGCCGCCTCGGCGGCCAGGTCCGCCGCCGGCACGACGACGTTCGCGATGCCCAGCGCCAGCGCCTCGTCCGCGCCGATCCGGCGCGGGAAGAGCAGCAGGGCGGCGGCGCGGCCGTGGCCGACGAGGCGGGGGAGGGTCCAGGAGACGCCGGAGTCCGCGGTCAGCGCGACGCCGGCGAAGGAGGTGTTGAACGACGCGCTGTCGGCCACCACGCGGTAGTCGGCGGCGAAGGCGAACCCCGCGCCGGCCCCGGCGGCGACCCCGTTCACGCCCGCGACCACCGGCTTCGGCATCCCGGCGAGGGTGGCGGCGATGGGGCTGTAGTGCTCCGCGACGGTGTCCATCGCGTGGTCCGTGCGCTGTGCGGCCCGGGCCGCCGCGAGGGTGCCGATGTGCTCCTTGAGGTCCTGCCCCACACAGAACGCCCGCCCCGCGCCGGTGAGCAGCACGGCCCGTACGGCGTCGTCGTCCGCGGCCCGCAGCAGGGTGTCGCGCAGGGCCGCCTTGGTGTCGGTGTCGAGGGCGTTCATCGCGTCCGGGCGGTTGAGGGTGACGGTCGCGAGCCCGTCGGCGACCTCGTACAGCACGGTGTCCGCCATGTTCTTCCCTTCGCTACGCCCCTGCGGTGACCGGGGCTGTGCCGCGTCTCGTCCGGTGCCGTCAGCATGGCGGAGATCACCGCTCCGCGACATGTGACGTGCGTCAAATGGAATCGCGGCGCGCCCTCGCCGGGAAGGGCGCAGTATCGCATCCCTCTGGCGGGAATTGGGAGGTTTTGCGGTCGGGCGTCGCCGAGAGTAAGCGGACCGATGTTGGTCATCAGGACCGGCAATGCGGGATAATGGGCGAGAAGCACTGTGTTCGATGCCGGTGGCGACGAGCCTGCCCACAGGCCGTCGAGGCTTCTCAACGAAGAGCTGGTTTCAGGAAGGGGAACGAGCATGGCGGCCATGAAGCCGCGGACGGGCGACGGCCCGCTCGAGGTGACCAAGGAGGGGCGGGGCATCGTCATGCGCGTTCCGCTCGAAGGCGGCGGGCGGCTCGTCGTCGAGCTGACCCCCGATGAAGCCGACGCGCTCGGCGACGCCCTGAAGAAGGTCGTCAGCTAGTCGGACCGAGGTCCGGAAGAACCCTGTATGCGCCCCGGCCACGCGGTGGCCGGGGCGGATCGCCGTCAGGGGCCGCCGGACCGCCCCCGGCGAGCGGGCGCACCTCCGCTCTTCCGCGCCCGCCCGCCGTCACGCCTCGCGCTTGACGGCGCACAGCAGCCCGTCCCCCACCGGCAGCAGCGCGGGCATCAGCCGCGGGCTCTCCTTCACCGAGCGCAGCAGCTCGCGCAGCTTCTGCACCTCGTCGGGCTGGGCCGCCGAGTCCACCGTGCGGCCGTCGGCGAAGACGCCCTCGAAGCACACGACGCCCCCGGCCCGCAGCAGACGCAACGATTCGCCCAGATACTCCAGGCACTCCAGCGGGTCGCCGTCGCAGAAGACCATGTCGTACGAGTCGTCCGCCAGCCGCGGCAGCACGTCCAGCGCCCGGCCCACGATGATCCGCGACCGGTTCGCGGCGAACCCCGCCGCCCGGAACGCCTGGCGGGCGAACTGCTGCCGCTCCGGCTCCGGGTCCACGGTGGTGAGCACCCCGCCGGGGCGCATGCCCTGCAGCAGGTGGATGCCGGAGACCCCGGTGCCGGTGCCGATCTCGACCACCGCCTTGGCGCCCGCCGTCGCCGCCAGCAGCCGCAGCGCCGCCCCGGCGCCCGCGGACACCTGCCGCAGCCCGGACTCCAGCGCCCGCTGCCGGGCCCAGTGCAGCGCCGCGGTCGCCGAGCCCTGCGCACGCGTCGAAGCCGCCGGGTCACCCGGGGTCGCCCCGGCCCGGCCGCTGTCGGCGTCCGCGGCACCGTCCGTGCCGTACGCCTCGGCGAACGACCAGCTCGCCAGCCGGTTGCCGGTAATCGCCTTCTCCTGTTCCCCGTTGGCACCTGCACCTGCATCCGTCGCAAGCGTGACTGTATCCGCTGCGTCTGGGAACCTGCTGGCCGGACCGTGCGTTGGGGGAGACGGAAGTGATACGGACGAGGTAAGGATGCCGGCGGGGACGGTTCCGCTGAATGCGGGAAAATACCGGTCGGAAGAGCTTATCCGGAGCTAACGGGCGAGGTGGATATGGTAGGGGGCCTACTGGACACCACCAGAGCCACCAGGGGAGGTGCGGCCGCGTCCGGCGACCAGGGCACCCTGCGGCGATTCCGCCGGGAGCCCCGAGCACCGGATGAGCCGAAATCCGTGACCGACAATGCTGATGACCGCAGCCACGCCACCGACACCGTGACCGTTGCCGGATTCTCCACCTTCCCGGCAGACGACGCGTCGGCCAAGGGGTGGACTCCGCCTTCCTGGGAGGAGATCGTCAGCACCCACAGCGGCCGCGTCTACCGCCTCGCCTATCGCCTCACCGGGAACCGGCACGACGCCGAGGACCTCACGCAGGAGGTCTTCATCCGCGTCTTCCGGTCGCTGTCGACGTACACCCCGGGGACCTTCGAGGGCTGGCTGCACCGCATCACCACGAACCTCTTCCTCGACCAGGTGCGGCGCAAGCAGCGCATCCGGTTCGACGCCCTCGGCGACGACGCCGCCGAGCGGCTGCCGAGCCGCGAGCCGTCGCCGCAGCAGCACTTCAACGACACCCACTTCGACGCCGACGTCCAGCACGCGCTGGACACCCTCGCGCCCGAGTTCCGGGCCGCGGTGGTGCTGTGCGACATCGAGGGCCTGTCGTACGAGGAGATCGCCGCCACCCTGGGCGTCAAGCTGGGCACGGTCCGCAGCCGGATCCACCGCGGCCGTTCCCACCTGCGCAAGGCGCTCAAGCACCGCTCCCCGGAGGCGAGGGCCGAACAGCGCTCGCTCGCCGGGGCGGGGCAGGGTGCCTACGGCTCGGACGAGGAGGGCGGAACGCTGTGAGCAGCGTGGGCGGGCTGTCGCCCGCCGAGCATCACCTGGGCGAAGCCCTGGCGGCGCTGGTCGACGGGGAACTGCCCCACGACGCGCGCGACCGCGTGCTGGCGCACCTGGCGACCTGTCCGCGGTGCAAGGCGGAGGCCGACGAGCAGCGCCGGCTCAAGAGCGTGTTCTCCGCCGCCGCACCGCCCGCGCCCTCGGACGGGCTGCTGGCCCGCCTCCGTGGCCCGGTACACCCGCCGGGCGCGGCCGTCGACCACCCGCTG
>NZ_BAAAPF010000082.1:0-22996 GCF_039531005.1 Streptomyces synnematoformans | reverse complement strand
GCCGAGGCGGCGGCGCGGCCGGGGACGCTGCGGCTGGTCGGGGTCGCCGGGTACGAGGCGGAGGCGCAGGGCGCCGACGGCGCGGCGGTGCGGGGCTGGATGCGGCGACTGCTGGAGCTGGCGGCGGAGCTGGACGCCGCCGGGCTCTTCGCCGACGCCGGCGAGATCGTCGTCAGCGCCGGGGGGAGCGCGTGGTTCGACGCCGTCGCCGACGGCTTCGCGGAGGCGCCGGAGCTGTCGCGGCCGGTGCTGAAGCTGCTGCGCTCGGGGGCGTACATCAGCCACGACGACGGGCACTACAGCCGGGTGACGCCGTTCCGCCGGGTGCCCGCGGAGGGGTCGCTGGAGCCGGCGTTCCGGCTGTGGACGCAGGTGGTGTCCCGGCCGGAGCCGGGGCAGGCGTTCGTCAACGCCGGCAAGCGGGACGCCGCGTACGACCTGGACCTGCCGGTGCCGGTGGCGGTGCGCGGACTCGACGCGGCGGGCCCGGCCGATGGCGTGGGCGCGGAGCGGGCGGCGACGGGGATCACGGTGCGCAAGCTCTCGGACCAGCACGCCTGGCTGGACGTGGCGGAGGGCCCGGAGACGGCGGAGCTGGAGGTCGGGGACTGGGTGGCGCTGGCGCTGTCGCACCCGTGCACGATCTTCGACAAGTGGCAGCTGATCCCGCTGGTCGAGGCGGACGGTACGGTCACCGAGTACGTACGGACCTTCTTCTGAGCGGCGCCGGGGAGCGGCACACATGGAACTGGTGATCCGCGGCGCCCTCGTCGTGGACGGCTCGGGGGCCCCCGGCCGCCGCGCCGACGTCGCGCTGGCCGGCGGCCGGATCGCCGCGATCAGCGCGGTGGCCGGCCCGCGGCTCACCGGCCGGCGCGTGCTCGACGCCGGCGGCCTCGTGCTCGCCCCCGGCTTCGTCGACATGCACGCCCACTCCGACCTCGCCCTGCTGCGCGACCCCGAGCACACCGCGAAGGCCGCGCAGGGCGTGACGCTGGAGGTCATCGGCCAGGACGGGCTGTCGTACGCGCCCGTCGACGACCGCGTCCTCGACCCGCTCCGCCGCCAGATCGCCGGCTGGAACGGCGGCGGGCCCGGCGGCTCCTCCAGCGACGGGGTGGCGTTCGACTGGCGCACGGTCGGCGCATACCTCGACCGCCTCGACCGCGGCCCCGGCGGTGACGGGATCGCCGTCAACGCCGCGTACCTCGTGCCGCAGGGCACGGTGCGGGCGCTGGCGGTCGGGTGGGAGGACCGGCCGGCGACGGACGGCGAGCTGGCGCACATGAAGCGGCTCGTCGCCGAGGGGCTGGCGCAGGGCGCGGTCGGGATGTCGTCGGGGCTGACGTACACCCCCGGCATGTACGCGCCGACCGCCGAGCTGACGGAGCTGTGCCGGGTCGTCGCGGCGCACGGCGGCTACTACTGCCCGCACCACCGCTCGTACGGCGCCGGCGCCCTCGGCGCGTACGCCGAGATGCTCGGCCTCGCCCGGGACTCCGGCTGCGCGCTGCACCTCGCGCACGCCACCATGAACTTCGACGTCAACGCCGGCCGCGCCGCCGAGCTGACCGCCCTGCTGGACCGGGCGCTGGCCGACGGCGTCGACGTCTCGCTGGACACGTACCCCTACCTGGCCGGGTGCACCACGCTGGCGGCGCTGCTGCCGAGCTGGGCGGCGGCCGGCGGCCCGGAGGCGACGCTGGCGCGGCTGCGGGACGCGGACACGGCGGCGCGGATCCGGCACGCGCTGGACGTCGAGGGCTCGGACGGGTCGCACGGGGTGCCGATGGACTGGTCGACCATCGAGGTCTCGGGCGTCGGCGACCCGGCGCTCGCGGAGTGGGTCGGACGGCGGCTGCCGGACTTCGACGCGGCCCGCCGGCTGCTGCTGGACGACCGGCTGGCGACGACGATCCTGCAGCACGTCGGCCACGAGGAGAACGTCCGGGCGATCATGGCCCACCCCGCGCACACGGGCGGCAGCGACGGCATCCTGCACGGCGCGAAGCCGCACCCGCGGGCGTACGGCACCTTCCCGCACTACCTCGGGCACTACGTGCGCGAGCTGGGCGTCCTGACGCTGGAGGAGTGCGTCCACCACCTCACCGCCCGGCCCGCGGCCCGGCTGCGGCTGGCGGACCGGGGGCTGGTGCGGGAGGGCTACGTGGCGGACCTGGTGCTGTTCGACCCGGCGACGGTGGCGGCGGGGGCGACGTACGAGGAGCCGCGGCGGGGGCCGGTGGGGGTGCCGTACGTGCTGGTGGGTGGGGAGTTCGTCATCCGGGAGGGCCGGCGGACGACCGCGGTGCCGGGACGGGCGGTTCGGGGCCGGGGTTAGCGGCGATCTCGGAGACGTGGTTCAGCAGCACGTCTCCGTTGTTGAAGATCGGGGCCCGCAACGCGGTCGCAGCCTCCAGGCGCTCGGGGGTGATCCGGCTGGAGAGGAAGACCGCGGGACCGTTGTACGTCCCGGAGGTGCGCCAGTGCCGAAGGGCGTCGAGGCCGGCGGACTGGTCCGAGCCGCGGGTGATGTCGGAGATCAGCACCTCGAACCGGCCGACGGCCATCTCCCGCTCGGCCTCCTCCCGGTCGCGCACGACGGCGACCCTGGCGCCGAGGCCGCGCATGGTGCGAACGAGGTGCGTGTTGTTCTCAGGATGATCGTCGACCCACAGGATCCGCATGCCCTCCAGCGCGGGCGGGGAAGGAGGCCGGTCGGAGCCGGTGTCCCACGGGGGCGCCGGGGGGATGCCGGAATAGCCCGGCTGGGACTGGGCCGGCATTGGCGGCATTGGGGACCCCTGCTGGCTCCAGGGCGGCAGCGGACGGCCGTAGGGCTCCTCCTCCCCGTACGGCGCGGAGCCCACCCCCACCGGCGGCTCCGCGTAGTCCGGCACCTCCACCGGCGCCGGTGCCCCCTCGCGCAGCAGCACCAGCAGCCGCTCCGCGTCCTGTACCTGCAGCAGGTCCGCCAGCAGCGACGTGAACCCCGGGTCGTCCGCGTGCTCCGGGAAGCCCACGGGCAGCCGCCGCTCCAGCTGCTCCAGGGCCGCCTCGCCGTCCTGCTCCGGCGCCGGCGCGGACAGCTCGTACTGCCCGAAGAACGCGCCGGCCTCCTCGTACGAGGCGAACTCCGGCGCCGCCTCCTGCGGGTCCGGCGGCGCCGTCGCCAGCAGCGTGCGCCGCACCCGGCGGTACGTCGTGAACTCGCCCACCACGTCCTCCGCGGGGGCGTTCGAGGCACCCGTCATCATCCGGTAGAACTCCGGATAGAAGTACTGGAGCAGCAGCGTCCGGATGACCGCCTCGGGCCGGAAGCCGGACCACACCGGGTTCAGCGTGGCCTCCAGCACGAAGCCGTTCACCAGCCGCTTGATCCGCCGCGGATTCCGCCCCGACCGCTCCACCAGCAGCCTCTTCAGCCCGTCGTCGAGCATGCCCTCGATGCCCGCGGTGCGCGCGCACCACTCGACGTACGCGCCGACGCCGTCGTTGTCGGCGACGGGGATGCGGTAGCTGGTCTGGAAGATCTTCTCCATGAACGCCGACCCCGCCGGCGACAGGTCGCGCAGCAGCCCGCTGGGGCCGAGCGCGGAGCGGTCGCAGCCGACGACGAAGACGAGGCCCGGGACGTCGAGGTAGACCTTCAGCGCCTCGCAGACGGCGAGGACCGTCTCCTCGGAGCAGCGGTCGAGGTCGTCGATGAAGACGACCAGCAGCCGGCGCGGCGCGTTCGCGGCCCACTCGCGGGCCATGTGCCCGATCTCCTCGCGCATGCCGTTGCGCGCCTCGGGGCCCGCGTCCCAGCTCGTCCACAGCTCGTCCACCAGCCCGGCCGCGCCGAGCGCGCCGCCGAGCGCGGTGGTGACGGCGCGTACACCGCGGACCACCGTGCGTCCCCGGGAGATCCGGGACAGCGCGCGCTTCAGCGTGCGCCGCTCGAAGCGGACGAGCACCGACTTGACCAGCCCTTCCAGGGCGTCGGCGCCGGTGGACGTCCACGCGTTGTACCAGACCGTCTCCACGTCGGGCTCGGCCCGCAGCCGGGCGTCCACCAGCCGCATCAGGCTGGACTTGCCCATCCCCCAGCCGGCGTCGACGGCGAGGGTGAACGGCGTCGAGGCCCGGGAGGCGTGCAGCAGCCGGGCGAGCTGCGCGGCGGCCCGGCCGGTGCCCAGGATGTCGTCGCCGGCGGCGGCCACGGGCTCGTCGTTGACGAGCGCGAGCGTGGCGCCGGTGCCGGCGCCGAGGGAGCCGAACGCCGTTGCGTGCGTGGGAGGTTGGGCCGCCATCCGGGCATTGTGGCAGGTGCGGGCGGGGTCCGGAGGGCGGCCCGGCATGTGACCGGGCTCGCACGGCAGCGGGCGGTTATCCGGAGGCGGGTCCCGGGGACGGCCCGTACAGTGGCCGCATGCAGGTGATCCAGTCAACGAAGCTCGCCAACGTCTGCTACGACATCCGCGGCCCCGTGCTCGAAGAGGCGATGCGGCGTGAGGCGGCGGGTCACCGGATCCTCAAGCTGAACATCGGCAACCCCGCCCCGTTCGGCTTCGAGTGCCCGCCGGAGATCCTGGAGGACCTGCTCCGCACCGCCGGCACCGCCCACGGCTACGGCGACTCCAAGGGCATCCTGCCCGCCCGCCGCGCCGTGATGCAGCACTACCAGACCCAGGGCATCGACCTCGACGTCGAGGACGTCTTCCTCGGCAACGGGGTCTCCGAGCTGATCCAGATGTCCATGCAGGCCCTCCTCAACGACGGCGACGAGGTCCTGATCCCGGCCCCGGACTACCCGCTGTGGACGGCCGCGGTCTCCCTGGCCGGCGGCACTCCCGTGCACTACCGCTGCGACGAGCAGGCGGACTGGATGCCGGACCTGGACGACATCGAGCGCCGCATCACGGACCGCACCCGCGCCCTGGTCGTGATCAACCCGAACAACCCGACCGGCGCCGTCTACGACGCGGAGATGATGCGGGGCCTGACCGACATCGCCCGCCGGCACGGCCTGGTGGTGTGCTCCGACGAGATCTACGACAAGATCCTCTACGACGACGCCGTCCACGCGCCCACCGCCACCTACGCCCCCGACCTGCTGGTCCTCACGTTCAACGGGCTCTCCAAGGCGTACCGCGTCGCCGGCTACCGCAGCGGCTGGCTGGCCGTCTGCGGCCCGAAGCAGGACGCGCGCAGCTACCTGGAGGGCCTGACGATCCTGGCGAACATGCGCCTGTGCGCGAACGTCCCCGCCCAGCACATCGTCGCCACCGCCCTCGGCGGCCGTCAGTCGATCAAGGACCTGATCCTCCCGGGCGGCCGGCTGCTGGTCCAGCGCGACACCGCGTACGAGCTGCTCACCCAGATCCCGGGCGTGACCTGCGTCAAACCCAAGGGCGCCCTGTACGCCTTCCCGCGTCTCGACCCCAAGGTCCACAAGATCGAGGACGACGCCCGCTTCGTCCTCGACCTGCTGCGCGCGGAGAACATCCTGCTGGTCCAGGGCACCGGCTTCAACTGGCCGCGGCCCGACCACTTCCGCATCGTCACCCTCCTGGAGAAGGACGGCCTGGCGGACGCGATCACCCGCATCGGCACCTTCCTGGACGGCTACCGCCAGCGGTAGCCGGAGAGCCGGAGCCGCCGCTCACGCAGCGTAGCCGTTCCGGGACCGGTGCGACACCTCCCGTTCATGCCCGGCATCGCGGAATGTTGAGTTCCGTGCGTAGCCTCCGCAGCGTGAGACGAATCGCTGGAGTCGTCCTCGCGGTGCTGCTGACCGGGGGCGTGGTCGCCGCCGTCGTCGCAGGCCAGCGCGGTGAGGACGCGAACACGGCAACGACGACCGTGCGGATGGTGATCGGATCGGAGAAGGCCGGGTACTTCGCCGATCCGGACGTGGTCGAGGCGCTCGCCGCCAGGAACTACACCGTGGAGGTCGAGACCTCCGGCTCCTGGGCCATGCGGGAGCTGGACCTCACGGGGTACGACCTCGCGTTCCCCGGCAGCCAGGCGCCCGCCGTCGAGCTGGCCGACCGGTACAAGGTGCGCGGGACGCTCCCGCGGCCGTTCTACTCGCCGCACGTGGTGATGGCCCACCGCAACGCCGCCGAGGTGCTCGCGGCGAACGGCCTCGCCACCCTCGACACCGAGCACCGCGGCACCCTGAAGATGGCCGCGTACCTCGACGCGGGCCGCGACGGCCGCACCTGGCAGCAGCTGGACGGGACGGCCCCGTACGGCGAGTTACGCGGGACGGTCTTCATCACCTGCACCAACCCGGAGTCCTCCAACTCCGGAGCCCTCTATCTCGCCGCCGCCTCCTACGTGGCCAACGGCGGGCGGGTGGTGGCCGGCGAGGACGGCCTCGACCGCACCGAGCCGCTGCTGCGCAAGCTCGTCACCGTGCAGGGCGCCCAGCAGTCCAGCTCGGACGCGGTGTTCCGGGACTTCGTCAGCGGCGCCGGCAACCCGCTCGTCTGGGTCTACGAGTCGCAGGTCGCCTCGCTGCTCACGGACGGGCAGCGGCCCGACGACCTGGTCGTGCTCTACCCCGACACCACCGTCAACAGCGACCACACCGTCGTACCGCTGACGGACGCGGGCAAGGCCCTCGCCGGGCTCCTCTCCACGGACGAGGAGCTGCGGCGGCTCGCCGTCCGGCACGGGTTCCGGCCGCAGGGGGACGCCACCGGGTTCCCCTCGGCCACCGCCTATCTCAAGCAGGAACTGACCGGCGTCCGGCAGGCCCCGGTGCCCACCTCCGCGATCCTGCGCGAGATGGCCCTCCGGGCGCGCGGATGAAGCAACGGGGGGAGACCCGGCAGTGAGCAACAGCTTCCACACCGGCCAGAGCGGCCACCAGCCCACCCAGAGCGGCAACGACCTCTTCACCCTCACCCCGCCCGAGGCCGTCGCGCCCGTGCCGCCGGAGAAGGCCGGCGGGCTCGTGCCCGTCGGCGAGGACGTCCGCAGGGACATGGCGGACAAGGCCGCCGAGTACGTCGCCGGCCTCGCCGCGCTCGACGCCGGCTCGCCCGAGTTCGCCGGCAAGGTCGGCGAGGTCACCGCGCTCGGCGCCGGCGAGATACGCACCGCGGCCGCGCAGTCCAACCGGATGCTCGAACGGACCGTGCGGAGCCTGCCGGACAAGGGCGGGGACGCCCAGGCGAAGGTCGCGGGGTCACTGGTCGAACTGCGGCGGGTGGTCGAGGACCTGGACCCGCGGGAGCTGCCCGCCGGCAAGGGGCGGAAGCTCCTCTCCCGGCTGCCCGGCGGGAACAGGCTGCGCGACCACGTCGCCAGGTACGCCTCCGCGCAGGGGACGCTGAACCGGATCGTGGGCTCGCTGCGCGGCGGCCAGGACGAGCTGCGCCGCGACAACGCCGCGCTGCAGACCGAGCGGGTGCGCCTGTGGGAGACCATGGGCAAGCTGCAGGAGTACGTCGTGCTCACCGAGGCCCTCGACGCGGCCGTCGAGCAGCACATCGCCGGCACCGCGGACCCCGCGGCGGCCGACGCGCTCCGCGCGGACGTGCTCTTCCCCGTCCGGCAGAAGCACCAGGACCTTCTCACCCAGATCGCCGTGTGCGCGCAGGGCTACCTCGCCATGGACGTCGTCCGCCGCAACAACGACGAGCTGATCAAGGGCGTGGACCGGGCCGCGACGACCACCGTGTCGGCCCTGCGGATCTCCGTGATGCTGGCCTCCGCGCTGGATCGCCAGAAGAAGGTGGTCCGGCAGGTCGAGGAGCTGCGGGGGACGACCGAGGATCTCATCCGGGGCAACGCCGAGATGCTCGCCGACCAGAGCGGCGACATCCAGCGGATCGCCGCCGACCCCGCGGTGGGCGCGGAGACGCTGCGCGCCGCGTTCCAGCAGATCTACCGCACGCTCGACACGATCGACACGTACAAGGTCCAGGCGACCGAGGCGATGGCGACGACCGTCGAGAACCTGACCGCGGAGCTGCAGAGCGCCCACGCCTACCTGGACCGCAGCCGGTCCCGGGGCGGGCAGGACGGGGGCGCCGCGTGAAACGTACGCTGGCCGCCCTCGCCGCGACGGCCGCCCTTCTGGCCGGGTGCACCCCGGACTCCGACGGCGACCGCTCCGACGGCCCCGAGCCCGGACCCGGCACCCTGCGCATCCTCGCCTCCAGCGAACTGGCCGACCTGGCGCCCGTGCTCGACCGGGTCCGCGAGGACACCGGCATCACGGTCAAGCCCACCTACACGGGCACCCTCGACGCCGTGCGCCTGCTGGCCGGGGAGAAGACCGACGGGGCCGACGGGGACTTCGACGCCGTGTGGCTCGCCTCGGCCGACTACCTGCGGCTGCACCCCGCCGCCGCGGGGAAGGTCGTCTCCGAGACGTCGGTCATGTCGAGCCCGGTGGCGGTGGGGGTCAGGACCGGCACCGTACGGAAGCTCGGCTGGCGGCCGGAGGACGTCACCTGGTCGCAGATCGAGCAGGCGGTGCGGGCCGGGCGGCTGACGTACGGCATGACCGACCCCGCCCGCTCCAACTCCGGCTTCGCCACCCTCGTCTCGGTCGCCTCGGCCCTCTCCGGCGCGCAGTCCGCCCTCACCGACGCGGACGTCGCGCAGGCCGCCCCCCGGCTGCGGGAGTTCTTCACCGGGCAGCAGCTGACGTCGGGCTCGTCGGGCTGGCTGGCGAAGGCGTACCAGCGGCGCGGGAACGTCGACGCGCTCCTCAACTACGAGTCCGTCCTCAAGGGCATCCCGGGCCTGACCGTGATCCGCCCCAAGGACGGCGTGCTCACCGCCGACTACCCGCTCTCCTCCCTCGCCGACACCCCCGCCGCGACCCGCAAGGACGTCCGCCGGCTCACCGACGCCCTGCGCACACCGGAGATCCAGCGCGAGATCACCGCCCGCACCCACCGCCGCCCGGTGGTCCCCTCGGTGCCCCCCGCGGCCGGCCTCGACACCACCCGCCGCCGCGAACTGCCCTTCCCCGGCAGCCGTTCCGTCGCCGACGGGCTGCTCGACGCGTACGAGAACGAACTGCGCCGCCCCTCCCGGACCGTCTACGTCCTCGACACCTCCGGCTCCATGGCGGGCGGCCGGCTGAACGGGCTGAAGGAGGCGCTCACCGACCTCACCGGGGAGTTCCGCCACCGCGAGGAGGTGACGCTGATGCCGTTCGGGTCCGACGTGAAGAGCGTACGGACGCACGTCGTCGAACCGGCGGACCCCGAGGCCGGGCTCGACGCCATCCGCGCCGACGCCGGCGGACTCACCGCGGCCGGCGACACCGCGATCTACTCGTCCCTGCAGCAGGCCTACGACCACCTCGGCCCCGGCCGCGACACGTTCACCTCCATCGTGCTGATGACCGACGGCGAGAACACGACCGGCGCGCGGGCCGGCGACTTCGACGCCTTCTACCGCTCGCTCGCCCCCGACCAGCGGGACGTCCCCGTCTTCCCGATCCTCTTCGGCGACTCCGACCGGCGGGAGCTGACCCACATCGCCGAACTGACCGGCGGCCGCCTCTTCGACGCCCGGAAGGGCTCGCTGGACAGCGCCTTCGAGGAGATCCGTGGCTATCAGTAAGTACAGTAAGTACCTTGAGTCCCGCAAGAACATCGCGGGCTGCGCCTGCGGGCTCGCCGGGCTCGCGCTCACCTTCACCGGGCTGGCCGGCGAGTACTGGCCCGCCGTCGTGGCCGGCCTCTACGGCGCCGGCGCGCTGATCGTCCCGCCCGAACGCCCGGCGCCGCCGGACTTCCCCACCCCGGCGGCCCAGCTCGACGAGGTGCGCGCGGACTTCGGGAAGCTGGGCGCGTACCTGGCGGAGGTCGACCTGCCGCCCGCCGCCGCGGGCCGCCTGACCGAACTGACGGACCTGCTGGCGGCGCTCCTGGACCCCGGCTGGTCCGCCGAGCTGCTCGCCCAGGACCCGGAGGGCGTGCACACGCTGTCGCGCGCCGTACGCCGCGACATCCCCGAGGCCGTCGACGGCTTCGTACGCACCCGCTGGTGGACGCGCATGACGCCGGGCTCCGAACCGCCGGAGCGGCACCTGGAGCGGCAGCTGACGCTGCTCAGGGAGGAGGGCGAGCGGCTGGCCGCGGCCCTGCGCGAGACGGAGGCCCGCCGCCAGGAGTCGCACACCCGCTACCTGGAGGACCGCGGCCACCCGGGCTGAGGGGCCGCCCGGGTGCACGCGGCCTGCTACGTCTTGTGGTCGTCCCAGGACACGCGGTACCAGCCCTTGAAGGACCGCAGGTCTGCGGTGAACAGGACGACCGCGACGGTCATGTGGCCACTCCTGGGGCGGGGGTGCACGTGCTGGGGATCCGGGCTTTGAATCGCGGGTCGCAGGTGTTCCCCTGGGTACGGGCGTTATCGGGTCATTGCCGGGATCTTCGCCGGCCGGCCGCGCGGCGGACGCGCGCGACCGGCGACCGGGACGACGACGGCCACGTCCGGGCGTCTCGGCCGCTCGCCGCGGCGTGGGCGATATTACGTGCCATGCCCCCGAACACGGCGGCGTGGAAGGGCGAGACCGACCACCAGTAGGCGTGGCCGAGGAGCCCGCGGGGATGGAACAAGGCGCGTTGCCGGTACCGGGTGCGCCCCTGTTCGTCCGTGTCGACGCGCATCTCAAGCCAGGCCAGACCCGGCAGCCGCATCTCGGCGCGGAGCCGCAGCAGGTGTACCGGCTCGATCTCCTCGACGCGCCAGAAATCCAGGGAATCGCCGACCCGCAGCCGTTCGGCGTCGCGTCGTCCGCGGCGCAGACCAACGCCGCCGACGGACCGGTCGAGCCAGCCGCGCACGGCCCAGGCGAGCGGGAAGGAGTACCAGCCGTTGCGGCCGCCGATTCCCTCGATCACCTTCCACAGGGCTTCGGGGGGCGCGGCGACGGGAAGTTCGCGTTCGTCCTCGTACAGGCTGCCGCCGGCCCAGTCCGGGTCGGTGGGCAACGGGTCGCTCGGCGCGCCCGGCACCGCGGCGGAGGACCAGCGGGTGGCGACCTGGGCCTCGCCGACGCGCCGGAGAGCGAGGGCCAGTGCGTCGTCGAACGGCAGCGGGCGGCCGGGCGGGGCGGGTACGTAGCGGGCGATGTCGTGTTCGCCGCAGACCACCTCGTGCCGCAGCGACTCCGTGAGCGGGCGGGCGAGGGAAGCGGGGACGGGGGTGACGAGCCCGACCCAGTGGCTGGACAGCCGGGGCGTGAGGACCGGGACGGGGACGATGACACGCCGCCGCAGCCCGGCGACGGCGGCGTAGCGGCGCATCATGTCGCGGTACGTGAGCACATCGGGCCCGCCGATGTCGAAGTCCCGGTCGACGTCGGCGGGCAGGCGGGCCGAGCCGACGAGGTAGCGCAGTACGTCACCGACGCCGATGGGCTGCGTACGGGTGTGCACCCAGCTGGGGGTGACCATCACCGGCAGGCGCTCCGTGAGGTAGCGCAGCATCTCGAACGACGCCGAGCCGGATCCGATCACCACGGACGCCCGCAGCACGGCGGCGGGCACCGGGGCGTCGAGGAAGATCCGGCCGACCTCCGCACGGGAACGCAGGTGCGGCGAGAGGGAACGCTCGGGAACACCGTGCGGGGTGAGACCGCCGAGGTAGACGATCCGGCGGACCCCGGCGGCGTGCGCCTGCTCGGCGAAGATGTGAGCGGCGCGCCGGTCGGTCGCCTCGAAGTCCGGTCCGGTGCCGAGGGCGTGCACCAGGTAGTAGGCGACGTCGATGCCCCGCAGTGCGGCGGCGACGGACTCGGCGTCCGTGACGTCGCCGCGTACGGCTTCGGTCTGCGGGCCCCAGGGGTGGTCGCGGAGCTTACGGGGGGTGCGGACGAGGCAGCGGACGCGGTGGCCCGCGTCGAGCAGGTCGGGGACGAGCCGCCCGCCGATGTACCCGGAGGCTCCGGTGACGAGACAGTGCAGCGGTTCCTGCCGCCGGGGTGCCCCGTTCGCCCTGTCGTTCGCGGTCGCGCTCATGGCTCTCTCCTCGGGCGCGGGCAGCCGGCCGGGGCAGCCCGCTCGGCGTCCTGGCACACCGGCCCGCTCTCCGCACTCACACCGTCCACGCGTTCCTCGCGCCGGAAGAGGACGGCCGCAGGCACCGGTCGCGCCCCACACGTCTACCTGACTACTTCGGAGCGATCGGCGCATCCGGACGCGCCCGTCAGGACCGCCTCTACGCGCGAGCGCAGCCGGCCACCGGAGCGCGGACCCGAAGCTCATCCTGGCCTATGAGGAGGCGGCCGAGGCGGGTGGCGGCCCTTGGCCCACGGGACATCGGAGGCGCCGAGGGCGCGGGCGATTCCTCGTTGCTCACAGGGTCCCAAGGTCGACCGTGACAGGGAATGGCGCGGTGGCCTTCACGGTGCCGGTGAACACCTCGCCGTCCCGGTAGGCCCTATTGGCTGGGTCGAGGACGTAGGTGTAGACGATCGGAACGCCGGTGGCGGACTGCTCGATGCGCCAGTAGAAGGGGATGCCGGCTTTGGCATATTGGTCCACCTTCACGATCCGGTCGGTGGTCTCTGACCCCGGGGAGACGACCTCGACGACCAGGAGCACGTGCTCGGGGCGGGTGGGCGTGAGGTCGATGGTCTCCGACCGGTAGACGATGACGTCCGGACGGCGGTTGGTGAGCGGCACGTCCTGCAGGCGGACGTCGAAGTCCGTGTCGGCGTTCCAGTCCGGGCCCGCGGCTGCGTCCAGGGCATTGGCCAGAATCCGGGCCAGCCGGTTGTGCCGCTTGGAGGCGCTCGGGCTCACAACGACCATTCCGTCCACGATCTCGATGCCGGCGCACTGCTCCTCGGACCAGGAGTCGTACTGTTCCGCGCTGATCTGCGTGTGCATCCACGCGGGCGCCACCATCTCGGCGGACATGGAGTACCTCCTTCGAGGATGCGGTGCTGCTCGACTCAGCGTACTGCCCGCTTCCAGTCGGGCACCGGCTTCGGGGCGGAGCAGAACCTCCAGCGTCCGCAGGGCGACCTGGGCACAGAAGGGGCGATCCGCATTCACCACGTGATGGCGCATGCGTGCAAATCGGCCAAGTAGGGCGGGGGCTTGCGGGCCGAACCGGCAGGACCGCGTCGGCGTGAGAGGCTGGGTCGTATGAACCGGTTGGCTGGTGTGACCTCGCCTTATCTGCTTCAGCACGCCGACAACCCGGTGGACTGGTGGCCCTGGTCTCCGGAAGCGTTCGAGGAGGCCCGGCGGCGCGATGTCCCCGTGCTGCTGTCGGTGGGGTACGCCTCCTGCCACTGGTGCCACGTGATGGCGCGGGAGTCCTTCGCGGACGAGGCCACCGCCGCGGAGCTGAACGCGGGGTTCGTCAGCATCAAGGTCGACCGCGAGGAGCGGCCCGACGTCGACGCCGTGTACATGGAGGCCGTGCAGGCCGCCACCGGGCAGGGCGGGTGGCCGATGACGGTGTTCCTCACGCCCGATGCGGAGCCCTTCTACTTCGGTACGTACTTCCCGCCGCGGCCGCGGAGCGGCATGCCCGCGTTCCGGCAGGTGCTGCAGGGGGTCGCGGCGGCCTGGGCGGACCGGCGGGGCGAGGTCGCGGAGGTCGCGGCGCGGGTGGCGGCGGATCTCGCCGGGCGGACGCTGAGCGGGGCCCTGGGCGGGCCCGGGGACGGGCCGCCGGGGGCGGCGGAGGTGCACGCGGCGCTGCTGGAGCTGACGAAGGAGTTCGACGCGGTGCGGGGCGGGTTCGGCGGGGCGCCGAAGTTCCCGCCCGGGATGGCGCTGGAGTTCCTGCTGCGCCACCACACCCGCACCGGCTCGGCGGCGGCCCTGGAGATGGTGCAGGCCACCTGCGAGGCGATGGCCCGCGGCGGCATCTACGACCAGCTCGGCGGCGGCTTCGCCCGCTACTCGGTGGACGCGGAGTGGGTCGTCCCGCACTTCGAGAAGATGCTCTACGACAACGCCCTGCTGGCCCGCGTCTACGCCCACCTGTGGCGCACGACCGGCAGCGAGCAGGCCCGGCGGGTGGCGCTGGAGACGGCGGACTTCATGGTGCGGGAACTGCGCACCGGGGAGGGCGGCTTCGCCTCCGCCCTCGACGCCGACAGCGAGCGGCCGGACGGCACCGGGCACGCCGAGGGCGCGTACTACGTCTGGACGCCCGGCGAGCTGCGCGAGGTGCTCGGCGCCGAGGACGCGGCGCTGGCCGGGGCGTACTACGGCGTGCCCGAGGCGCCGGAGGCGGCGACCTTCGAGGAGGGCGCCTCCGTGCTGCAGCTGCCCGACGCCGGGGGGCCGTTCGACGCCGGGCGGATCGCGTCGGTGCGCGAGCGGCTGACGGCGGCGCGGGCGGAACGGCCGCGGCCGTTCCGCGACGACAAGGTGGTCACGGCGTGGAACGGGCTGGCGATCGCCGCCCTCGCCGAGATCGGCGCGTACTTCGACCGGCCGGACCTCGTCGACGCCGCGGTGGCCGCGGCCGACCTGCTGGTACGGGTGCACATGACGGACGGCGCCGGCGGGCCCGGCACGGTGGGGCGGCTGGTGCGCACCTCGCGCGACGGGGCGGCCGGCGACAGCGCCGGTGTGCTGGAGGACTACGCGGACGTGGCGGAGGGCTTCCTCACGCTCACCGCCGTCACCGGCGAGGGAACGTGGCTGCGGCTCGCCGGGCTGCTGCTGGACACCGTGCTGGAACGGTTCCGGGGCGAGGACGGCACGCTGTACGACACCGCCGACGACGCCGAGCGGCTCATCCGGCGCCCCCAGGACCCGACGGACAACCCGACGCCGTCGGGCTGGACGGCGTCGGCCGCGGCGCTGCTGTCCTACGCCGCGTACACCGGCAGTGAGCGGCACCGCGAGGCCGCCGAGCAGGCCCTGGGCATCGTGGCGAAGCTGGGCCCGCGGGCGCCGCGGTTCGTCGGCTGGGGCCTCGCGGCCGCGGAGGCGGCGCTGGACGGGCCCCGTGAGGTCGCCGTCGTCGGCCTCCCGGACGACCCCCGCCGCGCGGAGCTGCACCGCACGGCGCTGCTCGCCCCGGCCCCGGGTGCGGCGATCGCCACGGGCCCGGGTACGGATACGGGTACTGGTGCAGGTCCCGAGCCCGGTGCCGGACCGCCCGACGACCCCGACGCCGTCCCGCTCCTCGCCGACCGCCCCCTCGTCGGCGGTGCCCCCGCGGCCTACGTCTGCCGCCGCTTCGTCTGCGCCGCCCCGGTGACGCGGCCCGAGGAGCTACGCGCCCGGCTGACCCCGGCCGCGCCCCCGCGGGACTGACGGGCGCGGCCGCGCCTCACAGCGTGAGGCCGCGCGCCAGCACCGCCAGCGCCCGGTCGACCGTCTCCACCAGGTCCCACTCCGACTCCCGGTCCACCCACTCGAACAGCACCTGGGTCAGCGCCCCGAAGACCGCCCCCACGACCACCCGCAGCTCGAAGTCGTCCCGCGGCCGCCCGGTCCGCTCGGAGAGCACGCCGCACAGGACCTCGATGTTCTGGTCCATGCCCTCGTGCATCTGCGCCCGCAGCGCCGGCACCTCGCGCACCAGCTGCATCCGCAGCAGGAACTCCGGCCGGACCTCGTCGTACAGCGACCGCAGCGAGGTCACGACCGCCTCCCGCAGCGCGACGAGCGGCGGCTCGTCCGCCGGCCGGTCGAGGATGGCCCGCTCCAGGACCGGGTCGTACTCGTCGGTCAGGATGATGTCCTCCTTGGTCGCGAAGTACCGGAAGACGGTGCTCGCCGAGACCTCCGCGGCCTCGGCGATCTGCTCGACGGTGGTCTGCTCGTACCCCTGCTGCCCGATCAGCCGGAACGCCGCCTGCCGGATCGCCTGCCGGGTGCGCCGCTTCTTGCGCTCGCGCAGTCCGAGCCCGGCCTCGGCGTACGCGGTCGCATCCGCGGGGGCGGCGACGGGCGGGGCGGCGGGGGTACGGGAGGAGGCCATAGTCCTCATTCTCCTGCACGGTGCTTGGCGGAGGCCATTCCGGCAGCGGTCCGGCCCGCACGCGCTCGCGTGCGGGCCGGACCGGAAATCCGTGGAGAGTGCCTCCGCGCGGTGCCGCCGGCGTCGTGCCGCGGCGGACCGGGGCTCAGCGCCCGACGACGATCGCCTCGCGGTCGTAGCTCTGCAGCGGGCCGAAGTGCACCACCGCCACGGGGCTGATCTCGGTGTACTTGTTGCTGGACACGCGGTTGTTGATGTTGTTCTCGACCTCGACGTCGACCTCGGTCTTGTTCCAGGTCTTGTTGATCTTCTTGCTGATCTCCTGGTTGTACCACTTGCTGCAGCACTGCTTGCCGTGCTTGCCGTGCGGGGTGGCCTGGGCCGAAGCCGCACCGGCGCCGGCGAGACCGATCACGAGGGCGCTGGCGGCGACGGAGCGGACGATCGTACGGATGCGCATCTTCTGCCTCCACGAGGAGCGGGGGATGGTAGTACGCACCGATAACAGCACCTTTGCGGCTCTTGGGCCGGGATGCTCCCGAGCCGACACGGGCGGATCACCCGGACAGGCGGACAGGACGGGGCGCACCCGCCCCGCTCAGGCGTGGCCGTACGCCACCATCGAGATCCCCACGTAGTGGACGGCGAACGCCGCCAGCGTGAACGAGTGGAAGACCTCGTGGAAGCCGAACCAACGCGGTGACGGGTTCGGCCGCTTGATCCCGTAGATCACGCCGCCCGCGCTGTAGAGCACGCCGCCGACGATCACCAGCACGAGCACCGCGATGCCGCCGGTGCGCATGAAGTCCGGCAGGAAGAACACCGCGGCCCAGCCCATCGCGATGTAGCACGGCGTGTACAGCCAGCGCGGCGCGCCGACCCACAGCACCCGGAAGGCGATTCCGGCGATCGCCGCCGCCCAGATGAACCAGAGCAGCGCCTGCTGCCTGCCGCCGTCCAGGAGCAGGATCGTGAACGGCGTGTACGTGCCGGCGATGATCAGGAAGATGTTGGCGTGGTCGAGCCGGCGCAGCACGGCCGTGCCCCGGGGGCCCCAGTCACCGCGGTGGTAGAGCGCGCTGACGCCGAAGAGCAGGCAGGCGGTCAGTGTGTAGACGGCGCACGCCAGCCGGCCGCGGGGACTCTCCGCCAGCGCCGTCAGCACCACGCCCGCGCACAGCGCCGCGGGGAACATCACCGCGTGCAGCCAGCCGCGCAGCCGTGGCTTGAGCACGGCTGCCGCGGCACTGGCGACCCGGTGCAGCTCTCCCTCGCCCGTCTCCTCGCCTGTCACCTCGCCCGTCGCCTCGCCCGTGGCACCCATGCGGACATGCTACCTACGCGCCCGTAGGTAGCGGCGGCGGGAGTGGTGCTGTTCACGCAGAAGCCGGCTGGACATGACGTCTGAGCTGTTCCATCATCAAATGAGCGCACACCCGACACCGGATGGGCTCATATGAGCGGCGACCGGGTCGGCGCCCCCAAGGGGTAACGGTCTTGAAAGCCAGATATATGTGACATCACAGGACAATCGCCCAAACCCTCGACATCTGGAGCATCCCGCACTCATGACCACCCCGACCAAACACGAAGGACTGCTCGCCTGGGTCCAGGAGATCGCCGCCCTCACCCAGCCGGACGAGATCGTGTGGTGCGACGGCTCCCAGGCGGAGTACGACCGTCTGTGCGCCGAGCTCGTCGCCAAGGGCACGTTCACGAAGCTGGACCCCGTCAAACGGCCCGGCTCCTATTACGCCGCCTCCGACCCGACCGACGTCGCCCGGGTCGAGGACCGTACGTTCATCTGCTCCGAGCAGGAGGAGGACGCCGGTCCGACCAACCACTGGATGGACCCCGCCGAGATGCGCGAGGTCTTCACCGGCACCTCCGGCGAAGGCGGCCTCTTCCGCGGCGCCATGCGCGGCCGCACCATGTACGTCGTCCCCTTCTGCATGGGCCCGCTCGGCTCCCCGCTCTCCGCGCTCGGCGTCGAGATCACCGACTCCGCGTACGTCGCCACCGCCATGCGCATCATGACCCGCATGGGCCGCCCGGTCCTCGACGAGCTGGGCGACGACGGCTTCTTCGTCCGGGCCGTCCACTCCGTCGGCGCGCCCCTGGAGCCCGGCCAGCAGGACGTGCCGTGGCCGTGCAGCTCGACCAAGTACATCTCGCACTTCCCCGAGACCCGCGAGATCTGGTCGTACGGGTCCGGCTACGGCGGCAACGCCCTCCTCGGCAAGAAGTGCTACGCCCTGCGCATCGCCTCCGTCATGGCGCGCGACGAGGGCTGGCTCGCCGAGCACATGCTCGTGCTCAAGCTCACCCCGCCGCGCGGGGAGGCCACGTACATCGCCGCCGCCTTCCCCTCGGCGTGCGGCAAGACCAACCTCGCCATGCTGGAGCCGGCCACCCGCGGCTGGACCGTGGAGACCGTCGGCGACGACATCGCCTGGATGCGCTTCGGCGAGGACGGCCGGCTCTACGCCATCAACCCCGAGGCCGGCTTCTTCGGCGTCGCGCCCGGCACCGGCGAGCACACCAACGCCAATGCCATGAAGACCCTGTGGGGCAACTCCGTCTTCACCAACGTCGCCCTCACCGACGACGGCGACGTGTGGTGGGAGGGCATGACCGACGAGCCCCCGGCGCACCTCACCGACTGGCTCGGCAACGACTGGACCCCGGAGTCCGGCACCCCCGCCGCCCACCCCAACGCCCGCTTCGCCGTCCCGGCCGCGCAGTGCCCGACGATCGCGCCGGAGTGGGAGGACCCCCGCGGGGTGCCCATCTCGGCCATTCTCTTCGGCGGCCGGCGCGCCACCGCGGTGCCGCTGGTGACCGAGTCGTTCGACTGGCAGCACGGCGTCTTCCTCGGCGCCAACGTCTCCTCCGAGAAGACCGCCGCCGCCGAGGGCAAGGTCGGCGAGCTGCGCCGCGACCCGTTCGCCATGCTGCCCTTCTGCGGTTACAACATGGGCGACTACTTCGGCCACTGGCTGAAGACCGGCGCCGCCGCGGACGCCGCGAAGCTGCCGAAGATCTACTACGTCAACTGGTTCCGCAAGGGCGCGGACGGGTCGTTCGTCTGGCCCGGGTTCGGGGAGAACAGCCGGGTGCTGAAGTGGATCGTCGAGCGCCTCAACGGCGAGGCCGAGGGCGTCGAGACCCCGATCGGGGTACTGCCGGCAAAGGGCGCGCTCGACGTCGACGGCCTCGAACTCACCGACGAACAGCTCGACTTCCTTCTCTCCGTCGACCCCGAAGTCTGGCGCGAGGAGGCCGCGCTCATCCCCGCGCACCTCGAAACCTTCGGCGCGCACACCCCGAAGGAGCTGTGGGACGAGTACCACGCCCTGCTGAACCGCCTGGGCTGACCTGCCACGCCGGCCGGACCGGCGGGTACGACAACGGCGTCGTACCCGCCGGTCCGGCCTTTTTCCGGCGGCGCCGATTCCGTTCCCGTACCGGCCGCCCGGTGATATCAGCCCGCCATTCACCTCCTCATCCGGCCGAGTTATCCACAGGGGGATGCCTAATCCCCGGCACACGCGGAAGACTTGGCTGTGCACTGCACGGACGAGCGAGGCGACGGGTAGGGGAGGGGAGCACATGCCGGGCACAGCGTCCCGACTGCGCGACAACCACCGGAAGGAGGCCGAGCTTCTTCTCACCCGCGCGGTCGACGAAGAAGTGCGCCGCTCCGGTGGACGGACCGACGGCGTGGTGCTGCTCGGCCGGGCGCGGGCGGCGCTGGACGACATGGCGGAGCGCGCCGGCGAGGAGTACGGCGCGTATGTGCGCGCGCTGGACGAGGCCGCCGCCGGCCGGCGCTCCCTGGCCGAGCGCTTCACCCCGCAGTCGATCGGGCCGGCGGTGACCGCGACGCTCACCGCCGCCGGCGTCGCCCTGCTCGTCTCCGCCGAGGAGGGCCTCGGCGCCACGTCCGCGTTCTGGACCGGGGTCGCCACCGGCCTCGCCGGCCTCGGCGCCGGGCTGGTGCAGATCGGCCTGGCCCACTGGCTCTCGGGCAACACGCGCTCGGGCGCCGCCCGGCAGCCCGGCGGTCCCGAGCAGCTCCGGCTGCAGTGGTTGACGGCGCTGGAGCTGCGCGGCGTCCGCCCCTTCTTCGACGAGCAGCGGATGATCTCGGCCGCCACCCGCACCGGCAGCCGCCCGGAGCCCGCCGCCGACGGCCAGCGGCCGGGCGGCGCCGGGGGCGCCGGGGGCACGGACCGCGAGCCCCAGCTGCGCCGGGACCGCAGCCAGGAGGCGCGCCAGCGGGCCACGCTGGAGCAGTCCTACCGCCAGCTGCCCGAGGCCTCCCGGGTGTACGTCGGCCGCAAGGCCCAGCTGACCCAGATCGCCGGATGGGTGCACCAGGGCCGCGCCAACCCCGCGACCAAGCCGACCGTCGTCGTGCTGCACGGCCCGCCGGGCGCGGGCCGCACCATGCTCGCGGTCCGCGCCGCCCACCAGCTGCGCGACCAGTTCCGCGCCGCCGTGGTCGTGGACCTGCGCGGCGAGAGCCTCAGCGAGGACCCCCTGCCCACCCGCGACGCCCTGCTGCACCTGCTCAACCGCCTCGGCGCCCCGCGCGACCAGCTGATGTTCCGCGACCGCCCGGCGCACGACGCCCAGCTGCGGCGCCTCACCGAGCTGTACCACCAGCATCTGACGTCCCTGCCGGTGTCCGTCGTGCTGGACGACGCGGTCGACGCCGAGCAGGTCCGCCAGCTGGTGCCGGAGCGCTCGGAGAGCCTGGTGCTGGTGACCTCGCGGCGGCGGCTGGAGCTGCCCGACGACCTCGACGCCTGGGTGCACCACCTGCCGGTCGAGGGCCTGGAGCCGACCGCGGCAGAGGAGCTGCTGACGGCCATCGTGCAGGAGTCGGACGCGGCGCAGGGCGCCGCCGATCCGTACGACGCCCAGTCCATCGACCGCATCGGGATGCTCTGCGGCGGGCTGCCGCTGGCGCTGTGCATCGCCGGGTCGGCGCTGGAGGAGCGCAGCCCGGCCGGGCTCGCGGAGGCGCTCGACGCCTACGGGCCGGTGGAGCCGGTGGACCGTGCCCTGTGGCTGCGCTACAGCGACCTGGCGGAGCCGGCCCGGACGCTGCTGCGCCGGCTGTCGCTCGTCGGCCGGGCGAGCCTGGGGGCGGCGGCCTGTGCGGCCCTGCTCGACGTCGGCCAGGAGGAGGCCGGCAAGCGGCTGGCGGCGCTGGCCCGCGCCGGGCTCGTCGAGCACGTGCGCGGCTCCCGCTACCGGGTGCACGACCTGGTGCGCCGCTTCGCGTACGCCCGGCTGGCCGACGAGGAGGACCCCGAGGTGCGCGCCGCCGCGCACGAGCGGCTGATCCGCAGCTACGCGGAGCTGGCGGACTCGGTGATCCGGCTGGTCGACGGGCGCACGTCGACGCGCGCCGACCGGTTCGGCTCGCACGGCTTCACCTCGCTGGACGCCGCCCTGCGCTGGCTGGACGACGAGCAGAGCTTCATCACCGCGGCCCTGCGGCACGCCGAGGGCGTGGACCAGGCCACCGTGCTGCACCTGCTGGGCGCCCTCGCGGACTACTGCCTGCTGCGCGGCGACCTGTACCGCCTCGGCGAGCTGAACGAGCTGACCAAGGCCGCCGACCAGGGCCTGCTGATGCGCTCGGTGCAGTGGCGCACGGGTGTCGCCGCCCGCCAGCTCGGCGAGCTGGACAAGGCCCGCTCGACGCTGTCCTCCGTGGTCGACCTCTACCGCGAGGCGCGGCACTCCGCCGGCGCCGCTCGCGCCCTGCGCGACCTGGGCATCACCCTGCAGCAGCAGGGCAGCCTGCGCGAGGCGGAGGCGAAGCTGCGCGAGGCCCTGCAGATGCAGCAGGGCGAGGCCATGCGCGGCGACCGCGCCTGGACGCTGCACGCCCTGGCCGCCGTGCTGCGCGACCGCGCCCAGCTCGGCGACGCGCTGGCGCTGCTGGACCAGGCGCTCGCGCTGCACCAGGAGAGCGAGAGCGTGCACGGCCAGGCGTGGGCGCACTTCCAGCTCGGGCAGGTGCGGCTGCGGATGGGCGACGTGCCGGGGGCCGAGGAGCGGCTGGCGCAGGCCCTGGAGCAGTACGGGCGCACCCGCGACGGCCGCGGCGAGGCCTGGGCGATGACGCAGCTGGCCCGCGCCCGGCTGGTCGCCGCCGACCCGGCCTCGGCGGTGACGCACCTCAAGGCGGCCCTCGCCCGGCACCGGGAGAACGACGACGCGCGCGGCGAGGCCTGGACGCTGTACTACCTGGGCCAGGCCCAGGAGGAGGCCGGCAAGCGGGAGTCGGCGGTCCGGGCGCTGGAGCGGTCCCGCTCGATGTTCAGCCGCATGCGGGACGTGTACGGGCTGGCCTGCGCGCGGCACCACTCCGCGCGGGTCACCCGCGACCTGCGCGCGGAGCAGACCGGCACCCTGCGCAACAGCGGCTTCGCCCGGCAGCTGCTCCAGGACGCCCGGCAGGACTTCCGCCGGGTGGGCGTGGCGCACGGCGAGGCCTGGTCGTGCATCGAGCTGGCGGTGATCGACGCGGGCAACGGCCGCGCCGGGCAGGCGCTGGAGCTGGTGGACTCCGCGATCGACCTGTTCGCCGGCATAGGCGACCGGCGCGGCGCCACGTGGGCGCGGTTCCTGCGCTGCACGCTGCTGCCGTTCGCCTCGCCGGGCGGCTCCGTGGTGGGCGCGGCGGTGGCCCAGCAGGAGCTGTCGGAGCTGCTGGACGAGGTGCGTACGGCCACGACGGGCCGCCGCGGGGTGGTCGACCCGGCGCTGGAGGACTGCGCGGAGGCGTTCCAGCTGGTGCTGGAGCGGGGCGTGGAGCCGGAGACGGGCTGGCAGGCGTGGCGCCTGGGCATGGTCCCGAGCCGGCACGCCCGCGAGGTCATGGGCGTCCCCCTGGACGGCGCGGCCCCGGCGGGCGACGGCGCCCTGGCGGGCTAGGCCGTGGGCCGGGCGGCCCGGCGCCGCTAGCGGCGCCGGGCGACGGGCTGCCTGGTGTCCTCCGGGCTCTCCGCGGGGGACGGCGGCCGCGGCTGCTCGTCGCGCG
>NZ_BAAAPF010000081.1:0-23033 GCF_039531005.1 Streptomyces synnematoformans | reverse complement strand
CGGATCGCGCGCCGGCCCTGGGCGCCCCGCTCCCCGTGCCGCCCGCCGGCCCGGCGGCCGCCGGCCCCGCCGCGGGCGGCCCTCCGGCTCCGGGTCCCGGTGTCGTGCTCGAACTGCGGGGGGTGTCGTTCCGCTACGGGTCCCGCTCCGACGCCGTCATCCGCGGGCTCGATCTCGTCGTACGGGACGGGGAGCATCTGGCCGTCGTCGGGCCCAGCGGCATCGGGAAGTCGACGCTGGCGAGCCTGGCGGCCGGGCTCGTGACGCCCGCGACCGGCGAGGTGCGCCGGGTCGGGCGGCCCCTGCTGCTGCCGCAGGAGGCGTACGTGTTCGGCGCCACCCTCCGCGACAACCTCACCTATCTGTGCCCCTCCCCCGTCCGCGACGCGGAGCTCCGCCGCTCCGTGCAGGCGGTGGGCGCGGAGCCGCTCGTGGCGCGGCTCGGCGGGCTGGACGCGCGGCTGCGGCCCGCGGAGCTGTCGGCCGGCGAGCGGCAGCTCCTCGCGCTCGCCCGCGCGCACGTCGCGCCGCCCCGGCTCGCGCTGCTCGACGAGGCGACGTGCCACCTCGACCCGGCCGCGGAGGCCCGCGCGGAGCGGGCGTTCGCGCGGCGGCCCGCCGGCACGCTGGTGGTCGTGGCGCACCGCGTCGCGTCGGCGGCGCGGGCGGACCGGGTGCTGGTGCTGGACGGCCCGTCCGCGCTGGCGGGCACGCACGGCGAACTGCTGGCGCGCTCGCCGTTCTACCGTGAGCTGACCGGTGCGGGCACCGGAGGCGCGACCGCCGGCCACCGGCCCGTGCCGGCGCACCCCGGGCCCTGACCCGAACGGCATCCCGGGCCCAGGCCCCAAGCCCAGGATCCCGGCCGCCGGCCGCCGGGCCCGTCCGCCCCGGCTCCGCGGCCCGGGCGGACGGAGCCCGTCAGAGCCAGCCCGCGCTGTCGGCGATGCGGATCGCGTCGACCCGGTTGCGCGCGCCCGTCTTGCGGATCACCGCGGCGAGGTAGTTACGCACCGTGCCGCCGGCCAGATGCAGGTCGGCCGCGATCTCGGCGACCGGAGCACCCTCCGCCGCGGCGGCCAGCACGGCCAGCTCCCTGCTCGTCAGCGGCATGTCCGCGGCCCGCAGGAAGTCCCAGGCCAGCGCTTCGTCGATGTACCGCTCACCCGTCGCGACCCGCCGGATGGCGGCGATCATCCGCTCCGGGGCCGAATCCTTACTGACGAAACCCCGCACATCCGCCTGCGAGGCACGCCGCAGCAGCCCCGGCCGCCCCGCCTCGGTGAGGATCACCATCCTTTCCGCGGCGGTGCCCGGAAGCCCGGACCACTCGCCGTCGCCGTCCACCACGCACACCTGCGCCTGCCAGTCGGCCGCCGGTCCGCGCGAGTGCGGCCAGGCCGTCGCGAGTACGTCTAAATCCTGTTCTCCTCCCAGCAGGGCGGCCAGCGCCGATCTGATGAGCATCGTGTCGTGTATCAGCAGCACGCGGATCACGGAGCCCCCCGGTCACGGTCGGTCCGCTTATGCATACACGGAGACACCGCCGGTTTGCGCACATAGTTCCGGACATCGTGGTGCGAGCAGAGCGCACAACCCGGCGGAACAGTCGCCCGCGCGCCCCCCTCCGGCCCTTGACACCTCGTCGGCCGTGGGCGGCGAAGGGCCGGCCACGCGCGGTGCGCGGCCGGCCCCCGGGTGGTCGGTGCTCCCGTCAGCCGCCGTCCGTTCCGGCGTCGGCGGCGTGCAGGGCCCGTTCGAGGATGTCCGCGCCCTCCTCGGCTTCGGCGACGGTCAGCGACAGCGGCGGCGCGATGCGCAGGGTCTCGCCGTACTTGCCGCGGCCGACGAGCAGCCCGCCGGCGCGGGCGTGTTCCAGCACCGCGGCGGCGTGCCCCGGCGTGGCCAGCTCGATGCCGATCATCAGGCCCCGGCCGCGCACCTCGCGGACCGAGGCGAGGCCCGCGGTGGCGGCGCGCAGCCGCTCGATGAGCAGGCCGCCGACGCGGCGGGCGTTGCCCTGCAGGTCGTGTTCCAGGACGTAGCCGAGGTTGGCCAGGCCGGCGGCCATGGTGACGGGGCTGCCGCCGAACGTGGACAGGGAGTTGGCGTCGAGGCAGTTCATGACCTCGGCGCGGGCGACGACGCCGCCGATGGAGGCGCCGTTGCCGATCCCCTTGGCGAAGGTGAGCATGTCCGGCGGGCCGTTGCCGGCGTGCGCCTGCCAGCCCCAGAAGTGGTCGCCGGTACGGCCCCAGCCGCTCTGCACCTCGTCGGTGATCCACAGGATGCCCTCCTCGGCGAGCACCTCGCGGAACGCGGCGTAGAGGCCGTCGGGCGGGGAGGTGAAGCCGCCGACGCCCTGGATCGGCTCGGCGATGAGGGCGGCGACGCCGCGGGTCTGGGACAGCATGTCGCGCAGGTCGGCGACGCAGGCGTCGATGAACGCGGCGTCGTCGAGGTGGGCGAAGGGGCCGCTGCCGCGGATGCCGCCGTGGACGTAGAGGGTCTGCAGCGGGGAGAGGCTGGTGGGCGACCAGGCGCGGTTGCCGGTGATGCCGACGGCGGTGAAGGAGCGGCCGTGGTAGCTGTTGCGCATGGCCAGCACCTGGTTGGAGCCGCGGTACGTGCTGGCCAGAAGCAGCGCGGTGTCGTTGGCCTCGGTGCCGGAGGTGGTGAAGAACACCCGCGCGTCGGGGATGCCGGAGAGCTGGGCGATGCGCTCGGCCAGCTCCACCATGGGGCGGTTGAGGTAGAGGGTGGAGGTGTGCAGGATGCGGCCGGCCTGCTCGGCGACCGCCTTGGTGACCTCCGGCAGGGCGTGGGCGGTCATGGTGGTGAGGATGCCGCCGAAGAAGTCGAGGTAGCGGTTGCCCTCGGCGTCCCAGACGTGCCGGCCCTCGCCGTGGGTGATCTCGATCGGCTCCGCGTAGTAGAGCGCGAGCCAGTCGGGCAGGACGGCCCGGTGCCGGGCGAGCAGGTCGCGGTGTGCGCCGCCGCCCCCGCCCGCGTTGCTCCCGGCGCTCACGGCTGCACCAGGTCCGCGTAGGCGTCCGGGCGGCGGTCCCGGTAGAAGGCCCACTGCTGCCGGACCTCCTCGATCATGCCGAAGTCGAGGTCGCGCACCACGAGTTCCTCCTCCTTGTCGCTGGCGACGTCCCCGACGAACTGTCCGCGCGGGTCGACGAAGTAGCTGGTGCCGTAGAAGTCGTTGTCGCCGTACTCCTCGACGCCGACGCGGTTGATGGCGGCGACGAAGTACTCGTTGGCGACGGCCGCCGCGGGCTGCTCCAGCTGCCACAGGTACGCCGACAGGCCGCGGGAGGTGGCCGAGGGGTTGTAGACGAGCTGGGCGCCGCCGAGGCCGAGGGCGCGCCAGCCCTCGGGGAAGTGCCGGTCGTAGCAGATGTAGACGCCGACCTTGCCGACGGCGGTGTCGAAGACCGGCCAGCCGACGTTGCCCGGCTTGAAGTAGTACTTCTCCCAGAAGCCCTTGACCTGCGGGATGTGGTGTTTGCGGTACTTGCCGAGCACCGTGCCGTCGGGGTCGATGACGACGGCGGTGTTGTAGTAGAAGCCGGACTGCTCGACCTCGAAGACGGGGACGACCACGACCATGCCGGTCTCGCGGGCGAGCGCCCGCATGCGTACGACGGTGGGCCCGTCCGGCACCGGCTCGGCCCAGCGGTAGTGCTCGGGCTCCTGCACCTGGCAGAAGTACGGGGCGTTGAAGACCTCCTGGAAGCCGATGATCGCCGCGCCGCGGGCGGCGGCGGCGCGCGCGTGCTCCTCGTGCTTCGCGATCATCGACTCGGTGTCGCCGGTCCACGTCGCCTGGACGAGTGCGGCGCGTACAACGTTGGCCATGGCTGCTCCTCCTCGGACGGGACGCCGGAGGCTTCTACGCACGTAGAAGCCGGGGCGGATGTCTGAACGTAAGTCGCCGCGGGAGCGCTGGCAAGAGCGGCGCACCGAACGGCGGGGGTCGGGACGGCCGGGCTCAGGCAGAGTCGGGCGCGCCGGGCAGGCCGACGGAGCGCAGCGCGTGGGCGAGCCGGCGGTACCGCTGGGAAGGCCCGCGGCGGGCGGCACGCAGCAACTGCGGCACGAGCCGGCCGGGGTCGGCGCCGGCCAGTTCGACGGCCTCGTCGCTGCCGCGGGTGGCGGCGAAGACGTCGAGCAGTTCCTCCGACTCCCGATCGCGGCCGGCGCGGTGGAGGCCGGAGAGGATCGCGGTCAGCTCGGGTACGGGCCGGGCGGCGGCGTGCCGGACGAGCTGGAGCGCCTCGCGCGTACGGCCTGCGGCGGCGAACGCGTCCGCGGCTCCGGTCAGCCCCTCGGGGGGCAGCGCGGCGGCCTCCCACAGGAGGGTCGCCACCTCGGCTGCTCCGACGGTGCGTTCCAGTTCGGCGACGAGGTCGGGCAGCACCTCGGGCGGGCCCGCCGCAGCGGTGCTGAGCCGGGCGTACGCCTCGCCGGTACGGCCCGCGTCACGCAGGGCGGCCACGGTGGCGGCGGTCTCGTCGGCGAGCCGCCGCCCGGCGGCTCGCCGGGCGGCGGCCCGGTCGGCTTCCGCGGCGTCCTTTCGTCGCCGCCCACCGCCCTCGTCCCCGGCCCCGGCGAACCGGGCGCCACGGGGCGGTGGTGCGGCAGGCACGGGGGTGGCACCGCGGGTGGACTCCTGGGTACCGCCCGCGGGCGGGGCATCCGTCCCCGAGGTTTCGGAGCCGGGGAAGCGTGCGCTCCGGGGCGGGGGCGCCACGGCTGCACCGGCTTCAGCCCCGGAGCTGTCGGCGCCGCCGGAACCGGGCGCGCAACCGGCACCGGCCGCACCCGCGGCACGCTCGGCACCGCTCCCGGCGGCACCCGGCGGCACGCCCTCGTACGCACCGCCCACGGCGGGCAGCACCGGCGGCGGCGCCGACGCGGCTCCGGCGAACCGGGCGCCCCGGAGTGCCGCCGGGGGCGGTGGTACAGGCTCCCGTCCCGCCGCCTGCCGATCCAGCGCCTCGATCCGGCCGCGCAGCTCCGCACAGCGGGCGGACGCGCGGCTGACGTCGTCGCACACCCAGGCCAGCTCGTCCTCCAGTTGCTGCACGGTCCAGGGATTCGGCTCCACCGCCAGGCGGGCGCGCAGCCGCTCGGCACCGTCTTCCGCCGCGCGGTGCTCCGCGAGCCGGGCGCGGAGCGCCGCGGTCAGGGCGGCGCGGTCGGGGCGGCGGGCGTCGTGGGCGGCGACGGCGGCTCGGTGCAGGTCGCGGGCGCGCGGCAGCGCCACGTCCGCCGCCCGCCGGTCGCCGTGCTCGGCCAGGTCGTGCAGCAGCGATCCGACGACGTCCCACGGGGGCAGCACGGACCCCTCCAGGCAGGCGCGCAGTCCGTCCGGATCGCCGCGGCGAAAGACTCCGTACCAGCCGGTCTCCTCGTCCAGCCACTCCGTGATATGCCGTAAGAATCGTGCCAGTTCCGCCATTTCCGGCGGCAGTGCTCTTTCCGCCACGGCGGGCATTCGACACCCGGTTTATTTCGTCCGCGCTACGGGGGCTTTACGGTCGCGGCAACCGGAACGCGAGTGACGGCGGTCTCGAACAACGATACGGGTGCCCGCTAGCATGCCCGGTCATGAGTGAACCGATCCTCGTCCTCGTCTCGGCCGCCGCCGGCCTCGTGGTCGGCGCCGCGCTCGGGTGGTACGCGCGCGGCGCCCTCAGCGGGCGCCGCCAGCGGCGCCGGGAGCGCTTCTTCGGGCTGCCGCGCAACTCGGAGACCCTGGTGGTGGTGAACCGGGACGCCGGCGGCGGGGACTGGAGCGTGGCCAAGCACGACGCGCTCGCCCTGCTGGAGCTGTCCGCGGTGATCAAGTCCTGCGGGGCGCACGTGCAGGTCGTCGCGCAGGACACGGCGCAGCAGACGTTCGGCGACCGCACCGAGTTCTGCGTCGGCACCCCGATATCCAACCGCCGCATGGCCGCGCACATGCAGTCGCTGCTGCCGGGCGTACGGGTCAACACCGACCCCGAGCCGGGCCCCGACCGGGGCGCGTTCGCCGTCGGCACCGAGCGCTACCGGCTGGAGAACGGGGTGAGCGAGCACGTCCTCCTCGCCCGGCTGGCCGCCGGCCAGGAGGCCCGGCCGGTGTTCCTCTCCTGCGGGCAGCGCTCCATCACCAACCAGGCGGCCATGCGCTACCTGGTGAAGAACGAGAACCGGCTGAACCGCAAGTACGGCAACGGTTCCTTCGTGCTGCTGCTGAAGGTCGTCAACTCGCAGTCGTACGGACCCGATGTGGTGGAACTCGTCGGGGACGTGACCAAGCAGGCGCAGTCGCCGCTCGCCCAGCAGGCGGGGAAGCACGGCAAGTCGTGACGCCGTCCCGCCGCGCGCAACCTAGGTACGCATTCTCTCCCTGAGTACCTAGCCTGTCGGGCGAGTTGCGGGAGAGGAGCCCCCGGTATGGGCGACGCCAGGCCGGTGTACCAGCGCATCGCCGACGATCTGCGCGAGCGGATCGACGGCGGCGAGCTGTCCGTGGGGGCGCAGATCCCGTCGCGCTCCCAGCTCAAGCGCGCGTACGCGGCGAGCGACCAGACCGTGGACCGGGCCGTACGGGTCCTCAAGGCCGCCGGCTACGCCCAGGGGCAGTTCGGCCGCGGCGTGTTCGTCGCCGACCGCACCCCCGTGGGCAGCCTGCTGCGCAGCACCGGCGCGGTCGACTCCCCCTTCAACGCCCGGCTCGTGCCGGACGGCGTACCGCTGGCGTGGGAGGCGGTCTCCGCGCCCACGCCCGCGCCGCGGCAGGCCGCGCGGCGGCTCGGCATCCCCGCGGGCGACCGGGTGATGTGCACGCACTACGAGTACCTGGCCGACCGCAAACCCGTGCAGCTGGCCGTCAGCTGGGAGCCGCTGGCGCTCACCGACGGCACGGACGTCGTCTTCCCGGAGCGCGGGCCGTACGCCCGGCGCGGGGTGCGCGGGCGGTTCGCGGCGATCGGGATCCGGGTGGTGCGGGCCGCGGAGCTGGTCGGTTCGCGGTCGGCGACGACCGCGGAGGCGGAGGCGCTGGGGTGCGCGCCCGGGCAGTGCGTGACGGCGGTGGAGCGTACGCACTACGACGAGCACGGCCGGGCGGTGGAGACGTCCGAGGCGGTGGTGCGGGCCGACCGCTGGCGGCTGGAGTACGACGTCACGTTCACCTAGGGCCGGCGCCGGCGGCGCGGCCCCCGGGCGCGGGGGCCCGTGCCGGCGCACGGCCCCCGGGCCCGTCGCGGCCGGGCTCAGCCCTCCGCCACCTCGCCGTACATCTGCGACAACTCGGGCGCGCCGTTCGCCGCCCACTCGGCGCCGATCTGCAGCACGTCCATGTCCCACCCCGACGACAGCCGCACGACCGGCATGCCGTCCTCCGTGTCGAGCACCCACTCCGACCCCGGGACCGTCCGCACGATCACCGTGCCCAGGTACAGCCCCGCGTCGCTGCCCAGCCAGGGCGTGACCTCCGGATCGTCCCGCCAGCGGGGCAGCAGTTGGTCCAGCTCCTCCAGCGACCGCGGCGTGTCGTCCAGCTCCACGCCCGCCGACTCCGCCTGGACGCGCAGCAGTTCGCACTCGCTGAGCAGTTCCGTCACGCCTTCCTGGTCGACCGGCGTCTCCACGTCGGACGTCCGCGGCTCACGCGCGGCGCCGTGTCGTCTGCGCCAGTTGTCAAGGAAGGAGATGTTCATGCGTCCACCCTCGCATCCGGGCAGGTAGCAGCACCACAGGCGCGCGGGTCCGATTCGCTCACCAGGTGTTTCCCGGCGGGCCGTCTTGACCGCTCAGCGGGCGTGGGGAAGGCGGGACGCGCGTTGCGCCGGCGCAGGTCGACTGCGCGCCGGGGGACGTGGCGGCCGCTGCGGAGGCCCCCGGAAGACGGTTGCGGACACCGCGGGCAGAGGGCCGGCACCGCCGTCTTCCCCGGACTGAGCCTGCACGGGTACGCGCTGGGTGCGGTGCCCGGCGATGTGCCGGTCCCCGCGCACGACGCCCGGCCGTCCGAGCTGTCCCGGCCGGGGCCGGATGTGCTGATCAGCTACCAGAGGAGTCCTTCGCGGAGGTCCTCACCACCGACTCACGACCGGGAGTCACCCGGCCTGAAGGTACTCAAGGACGACCGGAACCACTTCACGACCGAGCCCGCCGGCCCGGCCGTACGGGAGGAGCCGCTCGGGGGGAGAACCCGCAGCTGAAGGAGCTGGCCGACGAGCCGGCGGCAAACTGACCGAGGAGACCGTCATCGACCTGCTCGACATGGTCGACCGCCGGGGACACACCGCCGATGAGGAGGCGCTGCACTTCATGCGCGCCAACGGGCTCATCGGCTCGTGAGCTTCCGCCCGCCGGACGACGGAACTTCGGCAGCCGTGTTTCGACCGTGGGCCCAGAGCCCCGGGGCCGGGAGCGTCGGCCGGACGTCGTGCTCCGCGCCCCCTCCGCGAAGTGCTCACCGCTTGGGGAGGGCCGGCGCGGACGTCGGGACGCCCGGGGCGTGGAAGGCGAACTCCGCGCCGCGCTCCTCATAGAGCCGTGCGTAGCGCTCAACCTTGTCCCGGTCCAGCTCGATCCCGAGGCCCGGTCCCGTGGGAGCCGCGAGGCCCCCGGCCGAGTAGTTCTCCGCCGGGCCGCCGAAGCCCGCCGTGACGTCGTCCGCCAGCAGAGCGCCGTACGCCTGATTCGCGTAGCGGAAGTTCGGGGTGGCGGCGAGTACGTGCAAGGAGGCCGCCAGCGCCACGCCCAGTTCGCCCAGGCTGTGCTTCACCACCGGCAGGCCCGCCGCCTCGCACAGACCCGCGGAGCGCTTGAGGTTGAGAAGGCCGCCGTCCATCTGGTGGTCCACGGACAGGGCGTCGGCCGAGCCGTGCCGGATCACCGCGAGCTGGTCCTGCCGGGTCCAGCTCGCCTCGTTTGCCAGCAGCGGCACGCCGATGCGCTCGCGCACGCGGGCCATCTCCGGCAGGTTGCGCCCGGACACCGGCTGCTCCACGAACTCCAGGCGGTACTCCCGCAGCCGCCGTACGAGCTGCACGCATGCGCCCGTCGACCATGCCTCGTTGGCGTCCACGCGCAGGCACATCGCGTCCCCCGCACCCGTCCTCAGGGCCGCCACGCGGGCCACGTCCCGGTCCGGGTCGTCCGAGCCGACTTTGAGATAGCAGGTGGAGAAGCCGAGCTCCGCGGCCCGGGCTCCCTCCTGCGCCACCTCTTCCGGCCGCTCCTTGGCGACGTAGTACAAGAACGGGACCCGGTCGTGGAAGGTCCCGCCGAAGAGGTTGACGAGCGGCTCACCGCACGCCTGGCCCAGCAGGTCCCAGCACGCGGCCTCCACGGCCGCGATCGCCGGGCTGGTGGCCCTGACGTGGTGCCAGGTCCCGACCAGGTCGATGCGGTGGATCAGCGCCTCGATGCGGCGCGGGTCCGCTCCGGTCACCAACGGCTCGACGGTGCGCAGCGAGGCCAGCACGATGTCCGCCGACGGGTACGCGGCGGCCTCGGCCAGGCCGGTCAGGCCCTCGTCGGTGTCCACCTCGACGAGCACGCTGACCTGGCCGGTGCGCCGTCCGTACGCCCAGACCTCGTCGTACCGGTAGGGGACGGCGACGGGTGTCGCCCGGATGGCGGTGATCCGCATGGAGACCTCCTGGCTGGCGTGGAGAGGGGCAGAGGGGTCAGAGGACGGTGAGATCGCGGGGCGTGGCGGTGAGCCTCTCGCAGCCGTCCGCGGTGACCAGGACCGTGTCGGAGACGACGTGTCCGAGCGGTCGTGTCGTCCACGACATGAGGTGGAAGGTCATGCCCTCGCGGACCACGGCGCGCGAGTCCGCCCGGAGGCCGAGCACGTCGCCGCCGCCCACCCAGCTGGGCGGGAAACCGATACCCACGAGGTAGCCGCAGTGGTGGCGCAGCGGTGGCCGCCGACCCGTGCGGGACGGTCCCCCGGCGGTGACCGCCTCCTGCCAGGCGGTGTAGACCGCCGCGGCGGTGGCGCCGGGGCACAGCGCCGCTTCAGCAGCGCGCAGGCCCGCCAGCGCGGCGGCGTGCGCCCTCTTGGCGCCGGGCGGGGTGCGGCCGAGGTAGACGGTGCGGCTCAGGGGGGCGTGATAGCGCTGCACGCACCCCGAGAGCTCCACGAACAACCCTTCGCCGGGCCGCAGCTCGCGTCCGGACCACGTCACATGCTCCTGGTCGAGCGCCGCTGTCGGCCGGACGAGGGGGGCGAAGCCGGGCGTCTGCCCGCCCTCGGCGATCATCGTGTGCACGGCCTGGGCCGCGACCTTCGTGTCCGTGAGGCCGCCGCCGTTCCCACGGCCGGTCGCGCTCCCGCCGCCCGCCGCCGCCAGCGCCGCCGCCATGGCCAGGTCGCTGATCCGCGCCGCCTGCCGCGTGCACGCGATCTCCGCGGGGGACTTCACCGCCCGCCGGTCGCGCAGCATCGTGGTCACGTCGTGCACCGTCGCGCTGGGAACAGCCGAAGCGATCTGCGCGTCCAGCACCGGGGGAAGGAACATGCCGCTGCGTTCGAGCCCCACCCTGCCGCCCCGCGGCACGACCCCGGCAAGCACGACCGCGATCTCCCGGGCGGGCCCCGCCCCGTCGAGGAAGGCCCGGTGCCGCAGCCAGGGCACCTGCGCCCGCAGGGTGGGGCGTTCCATCGCGCGGGCCACCAGCACAGGGGCACCGTCATGCGGGATGACGAGCAGCGTGAACGCGAAGTATCCGAGGTGGTCGAGGCCGGCGTAGTAGTAGACGCTCTCCGGGCTGGTCAGCGCCACCACGTCGAGCCCCCGCCGGTGCATCTCGGCGCGCAGCGCCGCCAGCCTTCGCCGCCGCTCGGCATCCGGCCGCGATCGACGTGTCCGTCCGGTCCTGTCCGTCACCGTCACCGTCACCGTCACACGGAAAGCGTGCGCCCGACGGGGCGTAAGAACCAGCGACGATTTCTGATGCCGGCCGTTAGTCTGACTACATGCTTGAGGTGAGGCGCCTCCGGCTGCTCCGCGAGCTCTCCCTGCACGGCACGATCGCCGCGACCGCACGGGCGTGTTCCCTGACTCCTTCGGCGGTGTCGCAGCAACTGTCCGCGCTGGAGCGGGAGATCAGGACGCCGCTGTTCGTCCGGGACGGCCGCAGGCTGGTGCTGACACAGGCGGCGCAGGTGCTCGTCGCGCACACCGAGTTCATCCTGGCCGACCTCGAAGCGGCCCGCGCCGGGGTGGCCGCGCTCAAGACGACCGTGCAGGGTGTCGTCCGGCTCTGCGCGTTCCCCACGGCGGCGAGCGCGCTCGCCGCGCCGGCCATCGCGTCGTGCCGCCGGCGCCATCCGGACCTGCGACTGCTGCTGGAGGAGCGGGAGACCCCGGAGGCGCTCAACGCGCTCCAGGCGGGCGACATCGACATCGCACTGGTGTATGACTACAGCTTGTTGCCCCGCCCGTCCCGCCGCGGCGTGGAACTTCTGCCGCTGGCCACCGAATCGATGCTCGCCGCTCTCCCCGCGGACGCGGGGGAGCCCTCCGGGCCGGACCCCGCCCCCGTCGACCTGGCCGACCTCGCGGACCGCCCGTGGATCTTTCCGCACAGCGACGCCGGACTGCGCCGCGCCATGGAACACGCCTGCAGCCTCGCCGGCTTCACCCCCGCGGTGGACTACACCAGCAACGACTACACCGTCATGCTGGCCCTCGTCCAAGCCGGCCTGGGGGTCTCCCTGGTGCCCCAGCTGGCGCTGGAATCGGTGACCGCCGACCTCCGCCTCCACCCGGTGACCCGGCCCGGACTCACGCGCACGGTCTCGATCGCCCTGCGCCGCGGCACCGCCGCGGACCCGGCCCTGGCCGCGGTGGCCGCCGCGCTCCGAAAGGCGGCCGACGGCCTCGGGCTGGCCCGGTCGTAGTACCTCGGTCAGCCGGCCGGACGGGAATGCCGGCCGGCACCGCCTTGCGCCGCCGGGCACCGCACCTTCCCGGCCAGGACATGACGCCGCTCAGCCCATGGCGAAAACGCCCTAGAGGTCGAGGTCGGCGACGACGGGGGCGTGGTCGGACGGGTTCTTGTCCTTGCCCGGCCGCCGCGCCTCCCGGTCGACGTAGGAGTCCCGGACGGCGGCGGTGAACGACGCGTTGCCGTAGATGTGGTCGATGCGCATGCCCTTGTTCTTCTGGAAGCCGAGCTGGCGGTAGTCCCAGAAGGTGAAGGGGATGTCGTACTTCAGCGCGCGCGGGTACACCTCGCTGAGGCCGGCGGACTTCCGCAGCTCGACGAGCGCCGCGCGCTCGGCCTCGCTGACGTGCGTGTGCCCGTCGAAGAGGGAGATGTCCCAGACGTCCTCGTCCTTGGGCGCCACGTTGTAGTCCCCGAGGAGGGCGAAGGGGCGCTCGCCCGGGGCCTCTTCCGCGGCCATGGCGCGCAGCGCCTCCAGCCAGCGCAGCTTGTACGCGTAGTGGGCGTGCCCGACGTCGCGGCCGTTCGGCACGTACAGCGACCAGACGCGCGCGGGGCCGGCCGTCGCGGCCAGCGCGCGGGGCTCGGTCGCGCCCTCGTACTGCGGCTGGCCCGGCAGGTCCTCGGTGACGTCGGCGAGGCCGACCCGGGAGACGACCGCCACCCCGTTCCACCGGCCGTCGGCGCGGATCGCCGCCTCGTACCCGAGGTCGGCCAGCGCGGCACCCGGGAAGGCCTCGGCCGTGCACTTCAGCTCCTGGAAACACACCACGTCGGGCGCGGTCTCCTCAAGCCACTGCAGGATGCGGGGCAGCCGGGGATTGATCCCGTTGACGTTCCACGTAGCGATGCGCACAGCCATGCCGACAACCTACCCCGCGGCACCGACAGCGGGCCCCGGGGTCTCCCGGGGGTCCCCCGGGCCGGCTACAGCGCCAGGCTCGCCCCCGGGTCGAGGCGGATGTGCTCCGCGCCGCCGACGCCCGGCCCGTCCGGGCCCAGCATGCGGTCGTAAACCAGCGGCGCGAGGTCGGAGAGCAGCCCGTCGTGGACGTCGACCGCGCGCCGCGGGGCGACCTCGCGGACGTAGTCGATGACCTCGGAGAGCTTGTTCCACGGCGCCATGACGGGCAGCAGCAGCGTGTCGACGCCCCCGTCCGGAACGGTGAGCGCGTCGCCGGGGTGGAAGACGGCGCCGTCCACGAGGTAGCCGACGTTGGTGATCCGCGGGATGTCCGGGTGGATCACGGCGTGCCACTGGCCGTGCACCTCCACCTCGAAGCCGGCCGCGCTGACCACGTCGCCCTCGCCGACGGTGTGCACCCGCCCAGGGTACGCCCCGGAGAGCCGCTCAGCGACGCTGCGCAGCGTCCACAGCCGCGCCGCGGGGTCGGCGTCGAGCGCGGCGCGCAGCCGGCCCTCGTCGAAGTGGTCGGGGTGCTCGTGGGTGACGAGCAGGACGTCGGCGCCGAGCGCGGCGTCCTCCTCGCTGAAGCCGCCGGGGTCGACGACCAGCACCGCCCCGTCTTTGGCCAGACGGACGCAGGAGTGGCCCTTCTTCGTCAACTCCATGATGCCGGTGACAACTCCCTCGTCAGTACTCCGTCGTGGACACGGTACGCACCACGAGCTTCTCCGGGTCGGCCTTGTTGACGGCGATGGCCAGGTCCGGCCGGGCGCCGCTCTGCTGGAGTTTCAGCCCGTGCCAGTCGCCCCGGGCGAAGTCCCATCCGGCGGTCTCGGCCTGCTCGGGGGTGATGGGGTTGAAGCCGTCCCGCAGCCGGGGCAGGGGCGCGACGTCCGTGCGCGAGAACGTCGTCTCCAGGTACTCGTTCACCGACTGCTGCCGGCCGGTGAAGTCGACGTACAGGGCGCTGTCGTGCAGCGCGTTCTCCTCGTAGTAGCGGATGTTCCGGGCGCCGCCGGGGACGGGCACCTGGTAGATGCGCCGCAGCAGCCGCGGCGGCCAGCCGGCCTCCATGTCGGTGTAGGCGGCGCGCTCGGCCTTGTCGCGGCCGCTCTCGCGGCTCACCTGGGTGGAGAACCAGCCGTAGACCAGCGGGATGCCGACGAGCAGGGAGACGGCGAGGTACGCCTTCCAGGAGCGGTTGAGGCGGCGCGGGGGGCGTTGGGACATGTGCTCATTCTGTGCCGGACCGGGCTCGTTCCCGTACCCCGGGCGCTCGCCGGAGTCGTGGAGGGTCACTTGCCGACCACCTGCGCGAATCGTTCGTACCGTTCCACCCGCCGGCGGTTGGTCCGGCGGAACCTGCGGGCCACCAGCCGGGCGAGGTCCGCGGCGCCGACCAGGCCGGCGTCGTTGCCGAGGCGGGCGCGTACTATGCGCGCCTCCGGCCGGTAGCCGCGGCCGGTGAGGCTGCGGCCGAAGGCGTCCTGCGCGGGCCGGATGAGCAGGTCGTCGGCGGCGCTGACGCCGCCGCCGATGACGAAGCAGGAGGGGTCGAGGGCGGCGGCGAGGTTGGCGATGCCGACGCCGAGCCACTGGCCGATGTCCTGCAGCAGCTCTATGCACATCGCGTCGCCCTCGCGGGCCAGCTCGGTGATGAGCGGGCCGGTGATGTCGCCGACGTTGCCCTTGACCCGGTCGATGATCCCGTACGCGACCGGGGACTCGGCCGCGGCCAGCTCGCGGGCCTCGCGGACCAGCGCGTTGCCGGAGCTGTACTGCTCCCAGCAGCCGCGGTTGCCGCACGGGCAGCGGTGCCCGCCGGGCACCACCTGCATGTGGCCGAACTCCCCGGCCACCCCGTACTTGCCGCGCTTAACCTGGCCGTCCTCCAGGATCGCGCCCCCGATGCCGGTGCCGAGGGTGATCATGACGAGGTAGTCCTCGCCGCGGCCGGCGCCGAAGCGCCACTCGGCCCAGGCGGCGGCGTTGGCGTCGTTGTCGACCATCACCGGGACCCGGAGCCGCTCGGAGAGCGCGTCGCGCAGCGGCTCGTTCCGCCAGGACAGGTGCGGGGCGAAGAGCACCCGGCTGCGGTCGGTGTCGATCCAGCCGGCGGCGCCGATGCCGACGGCGTGCACGTCGTGGCGCTCGGAGAGGTCGAGGACCAGCTCGACGATCACGTCCTCGACGACCTTGGGGCTCTTGGACCTGTCGGGCGTCTCGGTGGTCGCACGCTCCAGGATGTGCCCGTCGGCGTCGACCACGCCGGCGGCGACCTTGGTGCCGCCGATGTCGACGCCGACGGCGGGCACCCGGGGCGCGGTCAGGTGCGAGCGCCGTTCGCGGTGGCTCACGCTGCGCAGCTCGGGGCGGCGGGCGGCGCGGCGGGGCGCCGGGGGCGGCGCGGCCGGGTTCACCGGCGCTCTCCGTCCGCCGCGGCGTCCCGGCGGGGGCCGCCGCCCCCGGGCCCCCGCGGGACGTGGCGGTGCGCCCGGCCAGACCACTGCGGGGCACGGAGGTGCTCACTGCGTGCACGTTCGCGCAAGGGGGCGTCCTCTCCCCTGTCGGTATCACTGACGGGGCCGATTCTGCCTTACGGGAGCCGGGTGCCGCATGGCGGTCGGGTGCGGACCGCGGCGCGGCGGCCCGCGCCCGCGCGGCCCGCCGTACGACGGCGGGACGGCCGGGCGCCCGTACGGCGCGGAACGGCGGGCCCCGCGGTCACCCCTCCGTGCCGGGCGGGCCGCCGTCCTCCGGGTCCCGCCGCAGCTCGTGGCTGAGCTGCTCCAGCTCGCTGCCGCCGGCCATCTGCCGGGTCAGCTCGTCCAGGGTGATGTCGGGCCGGGCGTGGCTGCCGGCCATGATCCCGCGCTTGAGCAGGATGAACCGGTCGCCGACGAGGTGGGCGTGGTGCGGGTTGTGGGTGATCAGCACGACGCCGAGGCCCTGGTCGCGGGCGGCGGCGACGTACTTCAGCACCACGCCGGACTGCTTGACGCCCAGCGCCGCGGTCGGCTCGTCCAGGACCAGCACCCGGGCGCCGAAGTAGATCGCCCGGGCGATCGCCACCGACTGCCGCTCGCCGCCGGACAGGGTGCCGATGGGCTGGTCCACGTCCCGCAGGTCGATGCCCATGCGCAGCAGCTCGGTGTGTGTGGTGGCGCGCATCTTCCGCACGTCGAGACGGCGCAGCGGGCCGCGGCCCAGGGTCGGCTCGGAGCCGAGGAAGAAGTTGCGCCACACGGGCATCAGCGGCACCACGGCGAGGTCCTGGTAGACGGTGGCGATGCCCCGGTCCAGCGCCTCGCGGGGGTTCGACAGCCGGGAGTCCCGGCCCGCGATGCGGAAGCTGCCGGCGTCGTGCCGGTGCAGCCCGGAGATGATCTTGATCAGGGTGGACTTGCCCGCGCCGTTGTCGCCGAGCACGCAGGTGATCTCGCCCGCGTGCACCCGCAGGGACACGCCTTCGAGCGCGCGGATGTTGCCGTAGTACTTGCTGACGTCGGCCAGCTCCACCAGGGGCCGGCCGTCGGCGGCCGGGCCGTCCGCGGCCGTGCCGCCCGGGGCGTTGCCGTCCGGGGCCTTCATGGTCATCTGGCCGCCTCCGCGCGCTTGCGTACCCAGGAGTTGAGGATCGTGGCGAGCAGCAGCATCGCGCCGAGGAAGAACCAGAACCAGTCCGAGTCCCACTGCGCGTAGACGATGCCCTGCTTGGCCATGCCGAAGATCAGCGCGCCGATCGCGGCGCCGATCGCCGAGCCGTAGCCGCCGGTCAGCAGGCAGCCGCCGATCACCGCGGCGGCGATGTAGTGCAGCTCAAGGCCGCGGCCCTCGGCGGACTGCACGACGCCGGAGAACGAGAACAGCAGGTGCTGGCCGGAGATCCAGGCGGCCACCGCGACGCCGAGGTAGAGACCGATCTTGGTGCGGTGGACGGGGACGCCGACCGCGCGGGCGGCGTTCTTGTTGCCGCCGACCGCGAAGATCCAGTTGCCCCAGCGGGTGCGCAGCAGGATCCACGTGGCCAGGGCGACCAGCGCGAGCCACCACAGGATCGTCACCCGCAGCTTGAACGAGCCGATGTCGAGGGACGAGGCGAAGAGCACGCGCGCCGACTCGAAGCCCTGCATGTCGTCGATGGCGTTCGTGGAGACCGTGCCCTGGATCCTCTTAGTGAGGCCGATGTTGGCGCCCCAGAGCATCAGGTACGTGCCCAGGGTGATGATGAAGCTGGGCAGCCCGGTGCGGATCAGCATGAAGCCGTTGAAGAAGCCGATGGCGAGGGTGACCAGCAGGGAGACGAGGACGCCCACCCAGACGTTGGCGGTCATCTCGTACGCGAACATCGTCGACGTCAGCGCCGCGGAGGTGACCAGCACCCCCGCCGACAGGTCGAACTCCCCGCCGATCATCAGCAGCGCCACCGGCACCGCCATGATGCCGATGGTGGAGGCCGCGTACAGGACGGTGTCGAGGCTGGACAGGAAGCTGTCCGCGATGAGGGCGAAGAAGAGGAAGACGGCGACGGCGCCGATCACCGAGCCCAGCTCGGGCCGGCCGAGGAACCGGTGCAGCGGGGACGCGTGCAGCAGGCGTTCGTCCGGCGCCTTGGCGTCCGCCGGAAGGGTGGTGGTCATCGGGTTCCCCGCTTCGTCCTGGTGTACGGCTGTCTGCGCGGGCTGCGCCTGCTCATGGGACTCCTCGCTCGGAGCGGCGGCGGTCCGCCCCCGCCCGGCGGCACGGCCGGGCGGGGGCGGACCGCAAGATCACCGGGTGCCGCGCTCCGTGAACTTCCTCAGCTCGGGCGCGTCCTCCTGGGTGACGATGGCCGGCCCGGTCAGCACGGTCTGCCCGCCGCCGATGACGTTGCCGTTCGTCTTGTACAGCCACAGCTCGTCGACCGCCAGATAGCCCTGGAGGTAGGGCTGCTGGTCCACGGCGAAGGTCAGCTCCCCGCTCTCCAGCGCCTTGGCCACGGCCCCGTTCAGGTCGAAGGTCGCGACCTCGGCCTCGCTGCCGGCGGCGCCCTTGGCCTCGACGGCCGCGGCGGCGACGTCCGCGTTGAGGGTGACGACCGAGTCGATGCTGCCGTCCGCCTCCAGCTCCGCCTGGATCCCGGAGAGGACGTTGGGCTTGCTCGCGCCGTCCACGGTGAGGTTCTCCACCGAGCCGGAGAAGGTCTCCTTCACGCCCGCGCAGCGCTGTTCCAGGCCGACGTTCCCCTGCTCGTGGACGACGCAGACCGCCTTCTTGCGGCCGCGCTCGTTCAGCTCCTCGCCGACCGCCTCGCCGGCGACCGTCTCCTCCTGGCCGATGTGGCTGAGGGCCCCGTACTCCTCGGAGTACTCCGCGCCGGAGTTGATCGTCACGACCGGGATGCCGGCGTCCACGGCGGCCCGCACCGCGCTCTTCATCGCCTCCGGCTTGGCGAGCGTGACGATGATGCCGTCGACCTTCTTGTCGACGAACGTCTGGACCAGCCGGGCCTGCTCGTCGTCCTTCTCGCTGTTGGCGTAGAGGAACTCCACGTTGTCCTTGGCGGCGGCCTGCTTGGAGCCGCTCTGCACGATGTCCCAGAAGGTGTCGCCGGGCGCGGAGTGGGTCACCATCGCTATCTCCATGCGCGGCGTGTTCACACCCCCGCCGCCGCCGGTGCCGCCGTCGTTCTCCTCGGCGTCCTTGCCGCCGGAGTCGCTGCAGCCCGCGACGGCGACGGCCAGCAGGGCGGTCGCCGCCGCCACGAACACACGCGTGCTACGGGCCATACGGCTGCGCGCCATCTGGATACCCGCCTTTCTTCCCAGGTCGTCCCCGGCCGCCCGCGTGGCGGCTGGAGGTGTTCTAGCCGGGGGCGGGGACCGAGTCAATGCCTTGTCCGATCATTCTGACCCGTGGCTACCCGCGAGTCACCCTGTGGGGTCCCCGCCGGGACCCCGGCGGGCCGCCGGCGGTCAGCCGCGGTCGAGCAGCTGGAACTCGAAGCTGTAGCGCGAGGCCCGGTACAGGTGGGAGCCGAACTCCACCCCGCGCCCCGTGTCGTCGTACGTGAACCGTTCCATGGTCAGCACCGCCGCGCCCTCCCGCTCGTCCAGCCGCTCCGCCTCCGCCGCCGTCGCCGGCCGGGCGCCGACCCGCTGGCGGGCGCTGTGCAGCGCGACACCGGCCCGGCGCAGCAGCCGGTACAGGCCCGTCGCCTCCAGCTCGTCGGCGCGCAGCCGGACCAGCTCGGCGGGCAGGTGGTTGCGGAGCACGGCGACCGGCTCCCCGTGGGTGAACCGCAGCCGGTCCAGCCGGACGACCTCCGTGCCCTCGGCGACGCCGAGGGCCGCGGCGACGTCCGCGGTGGCCTGCACCTCCGCCACCTCCAGCACCCGGGTGGCGGGCCGCTGGCCGGCCGCCTCCAGGTCGTCGTACAGGCTGGTCAGGCCGAGCGGCCGGCGCACCTGGCTGTGGACGACCTGGGTGCCGATGCCCCGGCGGCGGACGAGCAGCCCCTTGTCGACCAGCGACTGGATGGCCTGCCGCACGGTGGGCCGGGACAGGCCGAGCCGGGCCGCCAGCTCGATCTCGTTGCCGAGCAGGCTGCCGGGGGTCAGCGCCCCCTGCTCGATCGCCGCCTCCAGCTGCTGCGACAGCTGGAAGTACAGCGGGACCGGGCTGCTGCGGTCCACACCGAGCCGGAGGGCGGGGACGGGGACTGCGCCGCGCTTCGTCACGCTCCGGAGCGTAACGGCCGGGCCGGGCCACCGGAAGCCTTCACGTCCGGTTGTCCTGACAATTGACAATGCCGCTGGCCACGGGAGATTTTGAGCCCATGCGCATCGGACTTCTCGGCACCGGCAGGATCGGCGCCTTCCACGCGGCCGCGCTGCGGCGGCACCCCGACGTCACCTCGCTCGTCGTGACCGACGCGGACCCGCGGCGGGCCGCCGAGGTCGCGGCGCACACCGGCGCGGAGGCCGTCGCCACGCCCGCCGACGCGCTGGCCGCGGGGGTGGACGCCGTGGTGATCGCCGCCGCCACCGCCGCCCACGCGGAGCTGCTGGGCGCGGCGGCGCGGGCCGGGCTGCCGGTGTTCTGCGAGAAGCCGGTCGCCGTCGACCTGGCCGGCACCAGGGCCGCGCTGGCGGAGGTGGCGGCGGCCGGGATCGTGCTGCAGATGGGGTTCATGCGGCGCTTCGACGCGGGGTACGTGGCGGCGCGGGAGGCGGTGCGCGCGGGGCGCCTCGGGCGGCTGCACACCGTACGGACCGCGACCTCCGACCCGGCGCCGCCGCCCGCGGCGTACCTGCCGCTGTCCGGCGGGCTGTACCGGGACTGCGTCATCCACGACGTCGACGCGCTGCGGTGGGTGACGGGCCGGGAGGTCACCGAGGTGTACGCGGCGGGCTCGGACGCGGGCCCGCCGATGTTCCGCGCGGCAGGCGACGTCGACACCGCGGCGGCGCTGCTCACCCTGGACGACGGCACACTGGCCACCGCGACGGCCACCCGGGTGAACGGGGCGGGGTACGACGTGCGGATGGAGCTGGCCGGGGAGCGCGACCAGATCGCGGTGGGCCTGGACGAGCGGACACCCCTCACGTCCGTCGAGCCGGGCGTGCCGCCGCGGGACGGCAAGCCGTGGCAGGGCTTCCTGGAGCGCTTCGCGCCGGCGTACGAGGCGGAGCTGGCGGCGTTCGTCCGGGTGGTCCGCGGCGAGCTGGCCAACCCGTGCGACGGGGCGGCGGCGCTGGCGGCGCTGCACGTGGTGGAGGCGTGCGAGCTGTCCCGCCGGGAGCGCCGCCCGGTGCGGGTGGCGGAGATCGCGGCGGCGGCGTAGGACAGCGGGCGGCGGTACGGCGGGCGGGCGGTCAGGCCGCCGCCAGCCGGCTCAGGAGGTCGGCCGCGCGCTTGGCGACCTCCTCGCGGTCGCCGCCGGACAGCGCCGAGCCCATCCCGACGCCGACCGCGCCCGCCGCGATCCAGTCCGGGGCGTCGGCGACCGAGATCCCGCCGGTGGGCAGCACCGGCGCCTGCGGCAGCGCGGCCCGCACGTCCCTGACCCAGCCCGGCTCGTGGGCGGCGGCGGGGAAGAGCTTCAGCACGTCCACGCCCAGTTCCAGCGCGCGCACCGCCTCGGTGGGGGTGGCGACGCCGGCGAAGACCGGGATGCCGTACCGGTGGGCGGTGGCGACGACGCCCTCGTCGAGGTTGGGCGCGACGAGGTAGCGGGCGCCGGCGTCGACGGCCAGCCGGGCGGAGGCGGCGTCCAGGACCGTGCCGGCGCCGATGACCGCCTCCGCGCCGACCTCGCGGCGCAGCGAGGCGACCAGCTCCAGCGCGAAGGGCGTGGTCAGCGAGATCTCCAGGCTGGTGATCCCGGCGGACAGCAGCGAGTCGGCGGTGGCGGTGGCGCCGTCGTAGGTGTCGCTGCGGACGATGGCGACGACCCGCTGCTCCAGCGCGGCCCGGGTGATCTCCCAGCGGTACACGGTGCTCCTCCGGCGGTTTTCTCTGGGGGTGCGGGCGGGGGCGGCGCTCAGCGGTGCACCGCGTCGCCCCCGGCGGTGAACGCGGCGAGCGCGCGGTCGCGCGCGGCGGCAGTCGGCAGCCCGTCGGTGTCGGTCACGGTCTGGATGACGAGGGCGGCGACGCACGCGCCCTCGGCGAGCGCGCGGTCCAGCGGCAGGCCGCGCAGCCGCGCGGACAGGAACCCGGTGGCGAAGGCGTCGCCGGCGCCGACGGGGTCGGCGAGTCGCACGTCGTAGGGCGGCTGGTCGACGCGCGTGCCGTCGGCGGTGAGCGCGGTGGCGGTGTGGTCGGCGCGCTTGATCACGACGGTGTCCGTACGGCCGCGCAGCAGCCGGGCGGCGGCGGCGTCGGCGGATTCGCCGGTCAGCAGCTCCAGCTCGTCGTCGCCGGCGAGCAGCAGGTCGGCCTCGGCGAGCAGCGGGCCCACCACCTCGGCCCAGTGCTCGGGGCCGGCGAGCTTGCGGCGGACGTTGGGGTCGAAGGAGACCAGGGCGCCGGCCGCGTGGGCGAGTTCGACCAGCTTGGCCGTCGCCTCGGCGGCGGACGGCGACAGGATCGGCGTGATCCCGGAGAGGTGCAGCACCCGCACGCCCGCCGTGATCTCCGGGCTGATGTGCTCGGGCGCGAGGCGGGAGGCGGCGGAGCCGGCGCGGTAGTACTGCACGTCGATGGCGCGCTGCGGGTGGCTGTCGCGGAGCAGCATGCCGGTGGGCGCGTCGGGGTCGACGTCGGCGTACGAGACGTCCACGCCGTCCGCGCGGAGCTGGGCCAGAACGGCCTCCCCGGCGGGGTCCGCGCCGACGCGGCCGAACCAGCGCACCCGGTGGCCGAGCCGGGAGAGCCCGGCGGCGACGTTCGACTCGGCGCCGCCGACGGCCCGGCGGAAGTTCACGGCGCGCGCCAGCGGCATCCCGGGCTCGGCCAGCATCAGCAGCATGGCCTCACCGCAGGTCAGCACCTCCGGTGCGGATTCCGCCATCGGTTCCTCCACGGTGGTGGGGAGCGGTCGTTCCCCGAACGTTATCCCGATCGGCGTGCGGTCCGGTACGGCGGGGGCGCGGGGCGGGCCGGTGCGCGGGGCGGCTCCGGGCCCGGCGGGCGCCCGCCGGTGGTTCGCCGGGGCGACGTGAGTCCATGGCGGAGCGCGGTTAAGTCCATTGCCTCCGGGGCCGGTCGGGGCGACGCTCGACGCTGCGTGACGTGTGCACTACACCCCCGAGATCCCGGAGGTTCCGGATGCCCGTCTCCCGCCCGGCCGTCGTCGGTGCCGTACTCCTGGCCCTGGGCCTGAGCCCGCTCGCCGCACCGCCGGCCGCCGGCGCGCCACCGCCGCCGGCCCGGCCCGGTGACATCAGCCCCACCCCGCGTTCCGTCGGACCGCGCGGCGACAGCGTCACCGTGACCCGCACCGTCACCCTCGTCACCGGGTCCGAGCCCGACAAGCCCGCGCTGGCCGTCGCCGAGAAGGCGCTCCGCGACGCCGGCGCCCGGGTCGTCGTACGCGCCCGGACCGCCCCGCGCGACGGCCGCGGGCTCACCGTCTACCTCGGCGGCCCCGGCGCCAACCCCGTCTCCGACGCCGCCCTCGCCGCGCTCGGCGTCGGCGGCACCGCCGGGCTGCCCATCGGCGGCTACG
>NZ_BAAAPF010000080.1:0-23060 GCF_039531005.1 Streptomyces synnematoformans | reverse complement strand
CAACGACGCGGACGGCGCGCACGCCGGCGACGGCGCCGCCGAGGGTGACGGCACCGGCGGCGGCGCGGCGGCCGGGGCGGCGGCCGGCGGCTCCACCTTCATCGTCTTCTCCGCGGGCACCGGCCCGCGCGACTGGAAGGCGGCGGAGCCCTCGGACGACGACCTCGACGAGACCGACGAGGGCCACTTCGTCCCGCCCGAGCCGCCGCCGCTGCCGAAGGCCGACACGACGACCAAGTTCGCCTGGATCGCGGTCCTCGGCGGCCCGCTGCTCCTGCTGACGATGCTCCTCCTGCAGCAGCCGATGACCTGGTGGGCCGCGGTGCTCGGCATCGGCGGCTTCCTCGGCGGCTTCGGCACGCTCGTCGCCCGGATGCGCACCGGGGACGACGATGACGACGAGCCCCCGAACGGCGGCGCGGTCGTCTGACCCACCGGCCCCGGCTCCGCACGGAACCGGAGGCGTTCGCCGCCCTCTTCGACCGGCACGCCGCCGCCGTACACCGCCCCGGACACGCACGCGTACCCGGGAATGCGGCGCCCGCGCTCCTCCGGCGTCGTGGACGAGGTCAGACGGCGGCCGTGGCCGGGCCGGACGCGGGCACCCGCAGGGCGGCCAGGACGGGGAGGTGGTCGGTGGCGTCGCGGAGGTCGGCCGCGGAGACGCCCGGCAGGCCCGCCGGGACGCCGCAGGCCAGCACCTCGACCGCCGCGGTGGCAAGCACGGCGTCGATGCGCTTCTTCGGGTCGAGCGCGGTGGAGGTGAGCCGGCCGCCCCAGGGGCGTGCCGCCCAGCAGTCCTGCAGCTCGGCGGTCAGCCGGCGGAACGCGGCGCCCTGGGGGCGCTCGTTGAGGTCCCCGGCGACCGCGACGTGCGGTTCGCCGAGCGCCCGCACGTGGGAGAGGAGCAGTCCGGCCTGCTCGTAGCGCTCGGCCCGGGCGAGGCTCAGATGGGTGCTGACGACGGCCAGCCGGGCGCCGCCGAAGCGCAGCACAGCCGTCGCCAGGCCCCGCTGGTGCAGGCCGGGGGTGCGGGGCAGCAGCGTCTCGTCGGTGCGCTCCACGTGCGCGCGCAGGCCGGCGAGGAGCATGGGACCCGCGCTGGTGGCGCCGCCCGCGACGTACAGCAGGCCGGTGGCGCGGGCGAGCCGCGCCGCCTTCTTGCGCCACCGGAAGAAGCGCGGCGCCTCCTGCACGCAGACGACGTCCGGGGCGCAGGCCCGGATCACCCGGGCGAGCGCCGCGGTGTCGTCGCGCATGGAGCGGATGTTGTAGCTGAGCAGCCGGACGACGGCGGAGCCGTCCGGCTCGGTGCGCGAGGCGGGAAGGTCGGGCAGCACCCGCCTGAGACTACCCCCGCGGGGCCGCGGCGGCGGTCAGGTCCGTCAGCCCTGGCGGGCCAGGTCGGCGGCGCCGACGAGCCCGGCGCGACCGCCGAGTTGGGCGGCGAGCACCTGCGCGTGCGGCCGCCACTGGCTGCCCACCAGCCAGCGCCGGAACGACTTGCGGATCGGGTCGAGGACGAGGTCACCCTCGTCCGACACGCCGCCGCCGACGATGAACGCGGACGGGTCGAAGAGCGACGCCAGGTCGGCGAGTCCCGACCCGGCCCAACGGGCCAGCTCCCGGAACGAGTCGACCGCCACCGGGTCGCCCTGCCGGGCCGCCTCGCTGACGTGCCGCCCCTGAACGCCCTCCGGGGTGCCGTCGCCGAGGGCGAGGAGTTTCGCGGCGGACTCGGGGGTGGCGGCGGCGCGCTGGCGCGCGTACCGCACGAGGGCGCGGCCGGAGGCGTACTGCTCCCAGCAGCCCTGGCTGCCGCAGCCGCACAGCAGCCCGTCGGGCACCACCCGGATGTGGCCGAACTCCGCGGCCACGCCGAAGCGGCCGCGGTGCAGCCGGCCGCCGATGATCACGCCGCCGCCGAGGCCGGTGCCCAGGGTGATGCAGACGACGTCGTCGTGGCCCTGGCCGGCGCCGAAGCGGTACTCGCCCCAGGCGGCGGCGTTGGCGTCGTTCTCGACCACGACGGGCAGGCCGATGCGCTGCTCGACCTTGTCCTTCAGCGCTTCGAAGCGCCAGTTGACGTTCGGGGCGAAGAGCACGGTGGCCCGTTTGTCGTCCACGTACCCCGCGGCGCCGATGCCGACGGCCTCGGCCGGAGTGGCGGACGTGACCTCCTGGACCGCCGCGCAGATGGCGTCGACGACGCCTTCGGGTGTCCCGGGGGTCGGTACCGTGCTCGTCTCGATAATCGAGCCCTCTTCGTCGACCACACCGGCCGCAATCTTCGTGCCGCCGATGTCGACGCCGATGGTGAGTCCCATGTCTCCCTCGGATATTCGGTTCGAGCCCCGCTGCGCCTCCTCACATTACCGGAGGCGCCGCGGGACCCGGCCGTCAGTCGAGGTCGATCTGCTCGGGGCTGCTGGGCGGTTCGTCGTCCCGCGACCAGTCCGCCTCCTGCCGCTGAACTGCGGCGCGGTAGGCGGCGGCGATCTCCGTGCCGGCGGTGGCGAGGTGGTCGAAGATCTGCGGATTGCGCTCCACGACGGGCTCGACCACCGTCTTCACGGAGGTGAGGAACTGCTTGGCGAACTGCTGCGCGGCGGTCTGCGCGACGGCGGCGGTGCCGCCGGTCGCGCCGGGGGCGCGCAGCTCGGAGACCTTGTCGGCCAGGGAGTCGAAGAAGCGGCGCAGCTCCTCGGCGGCGCTGACGGGCTCGGGCCCGTAGACCGCGCGCCGCCGGGCCTGCTCGGCAGCGAAGTCCTCGGCGCACGCCTGGGCCCACGCGTCCGGGTCCGGGGCGGTGGAGGCCGCGCCGGGGTCAGGGCGCTCGATGGCATCACTCATACATCGAAGGTACCCGAACAGGGACTTCACGTTCACCGCCGCGCAGCGGGTTGTCCGGGCGGGGGGCGGCCGGGCGGTGCCGGCGGTGCGGGGAGCGCCGCAGGTGGGGGCGGGCGGCGGAGGGCTCAGCGGGGCTGGGGCCAGACCTCGGGGTCCGGGGTGAAGCGGATGTGCAGCTCGCCGTCGTGGAGGCCGGCGCGGTCGATGGTGCAGCGGCGGAGCGCGGCCGGCAGGGGCAGCGCGCGGCGGTGGCCGGCGACGGTGACGAGCAGCTCGTCGCCGCGGCGTACGAGGGTGAGGTCGGCCCGTTCGGCGCCGGGCAGCGGCAGCCGGTACCGCAGCGCTCCCTCGTCGGCCAGCAGGTCGTCGACCTCCGCCGGGTCCCCGTGGCCGCCCGCACCGGCCGCGGCCCGTGCCCGTACCGCCCCCGGCTCGGGCACCGCCTCCGCCAGCGCGGCGAGGGCGACCGGGCCCTGCGGCTCCGGCCCCAGGTGCGGCAGCGCGCAGAACGCGCTGCCCGCGGCCCGCAGCTCGGTGCCCAGCTCCTTGACCACGCGGTGCTGCGCGTCGGCGAGGGTCGCGTACCAGGCGTCCTCGGAGCCGGCCGGCAGGACGCGGTTGGCGACGACGGCCTCGACCGTGCAGCCCTGCAGCGCGAGCGCCGCGCGGAGGCGGCGCAGCTCGCGGGCCTGGCGCGCGGTGGGTTCCAGGACGAGCCGCACGCCCGTCCCGGCGGCTTCCGCGGCCTCCCGTACGGCCTGCAGCCGGTGCTCCCAGCGGGCGGCGGCCTCGTACGCCTGCTCCGCCGGCACCGGCGCCCCGAGCAGCCGGCCCAGCATCGGCCGCAGCCCCCGCGCGGCCTGCCGTTCGGCGGGCAGCAGCCGGCGCAGGTACCGCAGCAGCTGCTCGGGCAGCGCGAGCACCCGCAGCGTCTCGCGGACCGCGGGCATGTCCACCACGACGAGGTCCCAGGGCCCGGGCGGCGCGCCCCCGGCGCCGCCGCCCGCCGGCGTCTCGTACAGCGTCACCAGCGCGCGCAGCAGCGCGTACTCGCGGCTGCCGGGGAGCGGCGTCAGCTCCTCGGCCGCCAGCGGTGTCGCGCCGAGGAGGTCGAGGGTGTCCGCGTGGCTCTCCTGCCAGACCGCCAGCGCCTCCGCCGCCGACTCGGCACCGCGCAGCCGCGCCGCCCACAGCCCGTCCTCGATCCGGACCGGTTCCGTCCACGGCGGTACCTCCCCGGGCCACTCCGCCGCGCCGCCCGGCGGGTCCTGCTCCGGCGCGTCCGGCTCCGGCCCGGTCTCCGGCCGGGGCGCCGGAATCCGCGGCTCCGGCAGCCTCGCCAGCAGCCCGCCCGCCTCCGGGTCCGCGCTCAGCAGCAGCACCCGGGCCCCCTCGCGGGCCGCGCACAGCGCGGTCGCCGCCGCGACCGTCGTACGGCCGGCGCCCGCCGCCCCGGTGACGAGGATCGTGCGCACGCCGGACGTCAGTCCGTACCGGAGCCGGCGGAGGTGTCCGGGCCGCTCTCGACGCGCTTCTTCAGCCCGTCCAGCGCCCGCTCGATGATGATCTTCTCCATCTTGCGCTTCATCATCCCGAGCATCGGGATCTTGACGTCGACGGTCAGCTCGTACGTGACCTCGGTGCGCTCCCCGCCCGCCAGCGGCTTCAGCAGGTACGCCCCGTCCAGCGCGCGCAGCATCTGCGACCTCTCCAGCGTCCAGCGCACCTCGTGCGGGCCCGCCCAGGTGTACGCCAGCGTCTGCTCGTCCCGGATCGTCTTCGCGTCCAGCACCAGCAGCACCCGCGCCGCGCGCCCCTGCCCGTCCGCTTCGAGCACCTCGGTCCGCCGCACCTCGCCGGTCCACTCCGGGTAGCGGTCGAAGTCCGCGATCACCGTCATCACGGCGTCCGGCGCGGCGTCGATGGTGATACTCGACCTGGTGTGCTCTGCCATGCCTGGGCTCCTCCGTCAACCGTCCGCGCTGAAGGTTACCGCGCCCGGTTCACCACTCCAGAACCCACGGCCTCCCGCGGGACGCGAAGTGCCCGACGTTCACGCACTCCGTCACCCCGACCCGCATCCGCTGCGCCAGCGGCTGGTGAACGTGGCCGAAGAGCGCGTACCGCGGCCGCACCCGGTGCACCGCCTCCAGCAGCGCCTCGCTGCCCCGCTCGAAGCGGCGCGCCACCGTGTCGTAGCAGAGGTCGGGGACGAGCGGCGGGATGTGCGAGCAGAGCACGTCGACGTCGCCGAGGGCGGCGACCTTCGCGGCGTACGACTCGTCGTCGATCTCGTACGGCGTGCGCATCGGCGTCTGCAGCCCGCCGCCGACGAAGCCGAAGACCAGCCCGCCGATCTCCACCCGCTCGCCGTCCAGCACCGTCGTGCCCTCGCGGGCGAACTCGGGCCACAGCCGGGGGATGTCCACGTTGCCGTAGGTGGCGTACGTCGGCGCGGGGAAGGCCGCGAACAGCTCGGCGTACTGCTTGCGCACCGCCTTCTCGATCTCCCCGCTCCTGTCCATGCCCGCCCACAGCGAGCGCACGAAGTCGCGGTGCTCGTCGAACCGGCGGGCGGTCCGCAGCTCCACGCTGCGCGTGGTGTTCGCGACGCCGAAGAGGTCGGGGAAGATGCCGCGCGAGTGGTCGGCGTAGTCGATGAAGAGGATGAGGTCGCCGAGGCAGACCAGGGCGTCCGCGCCGTCGCCCGCGCGGGCCAGGTCGGCGCTGTTGCCGTGCACGTCGCTGACCACGTGGACCCTCATGCGATCACCCTACTTCCGCCGCGTTCCCGCGCCCGCGGGCACCCGTCCTGCGACCCGCCCCGCGCCCGCGCGGCGTCGTCCGGCGGTGAGCTGCGCCACTGCCGCGGGGCACCCGGGTGGGGATAGGGTCACAGATGGCCCACCGGCACGTCGAGGAGCAGCGTCTTGCGAGAGTTCGCCCTTCCCGCCCTGTACGAGGTCCCGGCGGACGCCAACCTGGCGGACCTGATCCGCACCAACGCCGCCCGGACCCCCGACCTCGCGGTCGTCGCCCGCAAGAACGCGGCCGGCGACTGGGCGGACGTGTCCGCCGCCGGCTTCCTCGCGGAGGTGGAGGCGGCGGCCCGGGGCCTGGTCGCGGCCGGGCTGCGGCCCGGGGACCGGGTGGGGCTGATGTCCCGTACGCGGTACGAGTGGACGCTGCTGGACTTCGCGATCTGGACCGCGGGCGGCGTCACGGTGCCGGTGTACGAGACCAGCTCGCCGGAGCAGATCGAGTGGATCCTCGGCGACTCGGGCGCGGTGGCGTGCGTGGTGGAGACCGCGGAGCACGCCGCGGCGGTCGCGTCCGTACGGGACCGGGTGCCGGCGCTGCGGCACGTGTGGCAGATCGACGCGGACGGGGACGGCGAGGGCGCGGTCGACGCGCTGACGGCCGCCGGGTCCGGGGTGTCCGACACCGTGCTGGAGAAGCACCGCACCGCCGCCGGCGCCGACTCCCCCGCCACCCTCGTCTACACCTCCGGCACCACCGGCCGCCCCAAGGGCTGCGTCATCTCCCACGGCGAGTTCCTCGCCGAGTGCGGCAACGCCGTGGAGCAGCTGCGCCCGCTGTTCCGCGCCGGCGAGGGCTCGATCCTGCTCTTCCTGCCGCTCGCGCACGTCTTCGGCCGGCTGGTGGAGATCGCGGCACTGCTCGCCCCGATCAGACTCGGCCACGCGCCGAACGTGCAGAACCTCACCGACGACCTCGCCGGCTTCAAACCCACGCTGCTGCTCGGCGTGCCCCGCGTCTTCGAGAAGGTCTACAACTCCGCGCGCGCCAAGGCGGAGGCCGACGGCAAGGGGAAGATCTTCGACAGGGCGGCCCACACCGCCATCGCGTACAGCCGCGCCCTGGACACCGGCGGCCCGGCCCTCGGGCTGCGGCTGCGGCACGCGCTCTTCGACAAGCTCGTCTACGCCAAGCTGCGCGCCGTGCTCGGCGGCCGGGCCACGCACGCCATCTCCGGCGGCGCCCCGCTGGGCGAACGGCTCGGGCACTTCTACCGGGGCATCGGCTTCACCGTGCTGGAGGGCTACGGCCTGACCGAGACCGCCGCCGCGATCACCGTCAACCCGGTGCAGCGGCCGAAGATCGGCACCGTCGGGCAGCCGCTGCCCGGCTGCACCATCCGCATCGCCGACGACGGCGAGGTGCTGGTGCGCGGCGGCAACGTCTTCAAGCAGTACTGGGGCAACGACGAGGCGACGGCCGCCGCGCTGGACGGCGAGTGGTTCCGCACCGGCGACCTGGGGAGCCTGGACGAGGACGGCTACCTGTCCATCACCGGCCGCAAGAAGGAGATCATCGTCACGGCCGCCGGCAAGAACGTCGCGCCCGCGGTGCTGGAGGACCGCATCCGGGCGCACGCGCTGGTGGCGGAGTGCATGGTCGTCGGCGACGGGCGGCCGTTCGTCGGGGCGCTGATCACGCTGGACGAGGAGTTCCTCGGCAGGTGGGCCCAGGACGCCGGCAAGGCGGGCCGGACGGCGGCGGAGCTGGCGGACGACCCGGAGCTGCTGGCCGCGGTGCAGCTGGCGGTGGACGACGGCAACGCGCAGGTGTCGCGGGCGGAGTCGGTGCGCAGGTTCCGGATTCTGCCGGGGCAGTTCACGGAGGAGTCGGGGCTGCTGACGCCGTCGCTGAAGCTGAAGCGGGCCGTGGTGGCGGACAGCTTCGCGGCGGAGATCGAGGCGCTGTACGAGCGGTAGAGCCGCAGGGTACAGCCCGTACCGCACGCGCCCGCCTGCGCCCCGCGCGCAGCGCCCCGCCCGGCACGCCGTCGGCGCCGACGTCCCGGCCGCGCCTCACAGCAGCGACGCCAGCTGCTCCGCCAGCAGGTCCCAGCGCCACCGCTCCGCCACCCACGCCCGCCCCCGGGCCCCCGTCCGTGCGCGCAGCTCCGGGTCGCCCAGCAGCGTCACGATGCGCTCCGCCGCCTGTGCCGCCTGCCGCTCCGGGCCGCCGCGCACCACCCACCCGGTCTCGCCGTCGAGCACCGCGTCCGGGGCCCCGCCGGAGTCGCCCGCGACGACCGGCAGCCCGGTCGCGGACGCCTCCAGGTACACGATGCCCAGCCCCTCCACGTCGAGGCCGCCGCGGCGGGTGCGGCACGGCATGGCGAACACGTCGCCCGCGTCGTAGTGCGCGGGCAGCTCCTCCCACGGCACCGCGCCCGTGAAGCGCACCGCGCCGGCGACGCCGGTCGCCGCCGCCAGCTTCTCCAGCTCCCCGCGGTACGGGCCGCCGCCGACGATCAGCAGCACCGCGTCCGGCTGCGCCGCCAGGACCCGGGGCAGGGCGCGGATCAGGGTGTCCTGGCCCTTGCGGGGCACCAGCCGGGAGACGCAGACGACGACCGGCCGGTCCGCGAGGCCGAGGCGGGCGCGCACCGCGGCGCCGCCCGAGCCGGGGTGGAACTCCTGCTCGTCGACGCCCGGCGGCAGCCGCACCATGCGCGCGGCGGCCTCGGGGGTGAGCGCGCGGGCGATCCGGGAGCGGGTGTAGTCGCCGAGGTACGTGAGCGTGTCCGTCGACGCGCCGATGCGGCGCAGCAGGTGCCGGGCGGCGGGCAGCCGGGCCCAGCCGGCCTCGTGGCCGTGCGTGGTGGCGACGATCCGCTCGGCGCCGGCGCGCCGCAGCGCGGGCGCCAGCAGCCCCAGCGGCGCGGCGGGCGACGCGCGGGGTGGGCAGCAGCAGCGTGGCGCGGTCGCGGACCACCTCGTACGGCTGCCGGGCGTCGAAGTCCCGGGTGGCGGCGCGGCCTTCGGCGTCCCGCTTCCAGCTGGAGGCGTAGACGACGACCTGCTCCGGGTCGAGCCGCAGGCACATGCTGTGCAGGAAGTTCTGGATGCCGCCGGGGCGGGGCGGGAAGTCGTTGGTGACGACGAGCGTCTTGCGGGGGACTCTGTGCGTCGGTGCCGTGTGCATCGCGGCGACAGTACCGCTACCGGCGGTGCCGGGCCCCTGCGGCCGGGCGGAGCCGTGTCGTAGTGTCGTCGGACGCACACGCGGCGGGGGCGGAGGTCGAGCGATGGCACGGGGTGCGGCGCCGGCCGCGGCGTGGGTGCTGACCCGCGTCGGCCTGCTGCTGCTCGTGCTGCAGGTGGTCACGCTGCCCGGGCCGGACGTCACCAGCGACGTCGAGGTGATCTACCGCGGCTGGTACGAGGTGCTGCGCACCGGCACGTTCCCCGTCGACGACGTCAGCTGGCAGTACCCGCCGGGCGCGGCGCTCGCGGTGCTCTCCCCCGCCCTGCTGCCGTTCCTCGGTTACGCGCCCGCCTTCTTCGCGCTTGCCTGCGCGGCGGACGCGCTGGTGCTGGCGCTGCTGCTGCGGGCCGGCGGCGGCGCTTCTGCTCGGCGCGGCTCGCGGGCGGGGGCGTGGTACTGGGTGGCCGGCGTGCCGCTGCTGGGGCCGACGGCGTACGCCCGCTACGACCTGATGGTCACCGCGGTCGCCGTCGCGGCGCGGGGGCGCGCCACGCGGCTGGCGTGGGGCGCGGCGGCGGGCACCGCCGCGGCGCTGGCACTGGTCGCCGCCGTCGCGCTGCCCGGGGCGTTCGGCTTCCTCACGGCGCAGCGCGACCGCGGCACGGAGGTGGAGTCGCTGGGCGCGCTGGTCTTCCACGTCGGCCGGCACGCCGGCTGGGACGGCACGGTGGAACTGCACTACGGCTCCATGGAGTTCCTCGGCCCGGGGGTGGGCCTGGTCAGCGATCTGGCGCTGGGGCTCTCGTTGCTGGCGATGGGGTGGCTGGTGCTGTGGCGGCTGTGGGCGCGGGAGTTCACGGCGACGACATGGTGCGAGGCGGCGTTCGCCGGGACGCTGCTGTTCACCACGACGAGCCGGGTGATCAGCCCGCAGTACCTGATCTGGCTCGTCGGCCTGGCGGCCGTGTGCCTGACGCTGCGGGCGGCGCGGATGGCGCTGCCGGCGGGGCTGGTGCTGGCGGCGACGGGGGTGACGCTGGCGGAGTTCCCGGTGTGGTTCGGGGAGGTCGTGGCGAGCACCGGGTTCGGGATCGCGCTCCTGGCGCTGCGGAACGGGCTGCTGGTCGCGGCGACGGCGGTGGCGTGCGTACGGCTGTGGCGCTCGACGGTCACGGAACCGGGGCGGCGGGCGCGGGGCGCGGACCCCGGAGTGCCGCGGCAGCGGGGGCGTACCGCGCCGGCGCGGGACGGGCTGCTGACGTGGTGACGGGCTCCGCGGCGCGGGCTACGCGCCGCCGGCTTTGAAGAGGAGCAGCAGGAACGCGGCGAAGAGGTGGCCGACGAAGACGTAGACGAGCAGACGGATCACCAGGCCGCGGGGGAATCTCTCCTCTGTCCGCTTGGGCACCGCGTTCTCCTTGGGGGTCAGTGCCGGGTGCCGGCGCCCAGGCACAGCCCGGCGACGGCGCTCTGCAGCAGGGTGTGGACGAAGAGCAGGTCGAGCCCGCCGCGGGTGGCGGCGGCGATGCGGTGCGGGGTGAGGGAGTCGAAGTGGGCGCTGTCGCCCGGATCGAGCAGGTGCTCGGTGTCGCCGAGGGCGAGCCGCATCCGCCCGTCGAGCACGTACAGCCACTCCTCGCCGGGGTGGACGCGGACGAGGTCGCGGTGCTCGGCGTCGTACGGCACGTGCACCCGCAGCGCCTGCATCCCGCGGTCCGCGCCCCCGGCCGGCCGGTACGACCAGCCGCCGGCCTCCCGTACGGGGGCGTCGGCGCCCCGGACGACGGACGTCGGCGCGGCCGGGGCCTCGCCGAGCAGCTCGGAGACCGTCGTACCGTAGACCCGGGCCAGCTTGAGCAGCACCGGCAGGGAGGGCTGGCGCTGCCCGGTCTCCAGCCGGGACAGGTGGGCGGGCGACAGCTCGGCCCGGGCGGCCCCGGCCTCCAGCGTCAGCCCGGCGCGGCGGCGCAGCTCGCGCAGCCGCGGGGCATGGGGGTGGTCGGGGCTCATGTCCCCCATTGAGCCCGGGAGGGTGCCCCGGAGTCAAATGTCTTGCCTCTCAGGCAAAAGACGGGTTGGCCTGGCTCAACCCAGCTCCCGCTTGAGATACGCCCGCCACCGCCGGGTGAACTCCTCCGGCCCCACGCCCAGCTCCACCCGCAGCACCGGGCCGGCCGCCTGCGCGCGCGAGTCCGCGGCGCCCACGGCCCGGTAGAGCGCCAGGAGCCGGTCCGCGCCCCACTCCTCCGCGATCATCCGGCAGGCCAGCCACGCCTCGCCGTACGCCCGCGCCGGCCGGCCGCCGCTCGCGGCGCGGCCGAAGTCGGCGTCGGCGGCCTAGTCCCGCGGCACCCGGCCGGTGGCGACGGCGCCGGCCAGCTCCGGCGCGCCGGCGCGCGGACCGCGGCCTACGCTGCCGAAGCCCACCCAGTCCGCGAGCCCCTCGGAGAGCCAGAGGGGGGTGGCCGGGGTGGTGTGGACGCGGGTGGCGACGTGGGTGGTCTCGTGGGTGAGGACGATGCGCCGGCCGGGGACGCCGAGGGTGTCGTACGCCTCGGGGTTGACGACGACGCGGTCGGCGGGGGCGGCGGTCCGGCGGCTGTCCCGCCGGTGCGGGGCACCGGTGTCGTTGCCGGTGTCGTCGGCGGCGCCCGCGCCGGTGCGGCCGGTGGTGACGGCGGCGGTGCCCGCGTAGTCCGTGGGCCCCGCGCCGAGCAGCTCCCCCATCGCCGCCTGCGACCCGGGCACCAGCACCACCACGCGGCGCGGCCAGCCGGGGCCCCACGCCGCGGACACGTCGGACACGGCGCGGTCGGCGACGGCGGCGACCTCACGCAGGCCGGCCTCGGGGCGGCCGACGCCGAGCACGAGGCTGCGCGCGCCGCGTACGACGGTCATGGGGCCCTGCTCCCACGGCTGCGGCCGGGTGCCGGGCGCGGGGCCGCCGACGTACCAGCGGCCGTCGCGGCGTACGAACTCCAGCCGGCGGTCGTGGGTCACGTCGCCGGGGTCGAAGCCGCGGAGGCGGTAGCCGAGCCGGACGTCGGCGGTGACGCGGCCGTCGTCGTCGCCGGTGTCGGAGTCGGCGTCGGTGTCGGCGTCGGCGGGGACGGGGGCGTCGAGGCGGAGGGTCCAGGCGGCGAGCGGGAGGGCGCCGAGGTTGCGGAAGGCGGTGCGCTGCTGCCGGCGGTACGGGGCGGCCTGCGGGTCGACGGTGCGCAGGAAGGCGGCCTCGTCGCCGTCGCGGACGGCGGCGGAGCGGCGGTGGAGGAGGTCGGCGACGGCGCGGGTGGCGGCGTGGTCGGTGGCGGGCGGGTCGCCGCGTACGCCGCCGTCGCTGTCGCCGCCGTCGCCGCAGCCGGCGAGCAGGGCGGCGAGCAGCCCGGTGCAGAGCACCAGCACCGCCGTCCGCACTCCCGCCACGCCCCGAGAGTACGACGCCCCGGCCCCGTGCGGGGCGGCGCGGGTGACCGGGGCGGGCGACCAGGGCGGGTGACCGGGCGGTTCTGTCGGTGGAGCGGCCTACCCTGGGGCGGGAGTGCGGGGGACGTGGGCGTGTACGTGGACGGGGTCGAGGGCGTGGACCGGGGGGACGGGTCGGGGACGTGGACCGGGGGGGGACGGGTGGTTCTACGGGCGCGTCACGGACGCGACCGGCATCATGCCCACCGGGTCGTAGCGCACCGCCGCACCCGGGTACGGCGCGTGGACGACCTGTCCGCCGCCCACGTACATGCCCACGTGGCTGGCGTCCGCCCGGTACGTCACCAGGTCCCCCGGCCGCGCCTCGGCCAGCGGCACCTGGCGGCCGGCGTGGCGCTGCGCCTGCGACGTGCGCGGGATCGACACCCCCGCCCGGGCATAGGCCCACTGCGTCAGGCCCGAGCAGTCGAACCCCGCCGGGCTCGCGCCGCCCCACACGTACGGGGTGCCGACCGCGCCCCGCGCCGCGGCCACCGCGAGCGCGCCGCGGCCGGAGGCGGGTGCTTGGCCGAAGTCGGGTGCCGCCGCGGAGCGGGAGGCCCGGCGGCCGGCGTCGGGGCGCTCCTTCTCGGGCAGCGAGTTGAGGAGCCGGCGCGCCTGCGCCAGCCGGTCGGTGATCTCCCTCCGGTGCCGGGCGAGCGCGTCGCGGCCGCGCTCCAGTTCGGCGAGGGTGTCGCGGGCCTGTACCCGCTTCTGCTCCAGCCGGCGCTGGAGGCCGACGAGTTGGCGCAGCCGGCCGCTCTGCAGGTTGCCGATGCGCTCCAGGGTGGCAGCCTTCTCCAGATAGTTCTCGGGGCTCGCCGAGAGGATCAGGGTCAGGTTCGGGTCGATGCCGCCGGAGCGGTACTGCGCCCCGGCGAGGGAGCCGAGCGCGGTGCGCATCCGGTTGATCCGGGCCAGGTCGCGGGCGGCGCGGTCCTGCAGCCGCGCCGCCTTGCGGCGCAGCTCCGCGGTACGCTCCCGGGCCGCGTTGTACTTCTCGGTGGCCCGCTCGGCCTGGGCGTGGAGGTCCTGCACCCGCTGCCTGGCCTCGACGTGGTCGTCGGGGGCCGCGAGGGCCGCGTCGGAGAGACCGGCGAAGACCGCGGGCGAGCCGGACAGCGCCGCCGCCGCGGCGACGGTGAGGACGCCGGTGCGCAAGCGGCCGGCACCGCCGGGCCGGGTGGATCGTCGATGTGCTGACACGCGGCAGACAGTAACCACGCGACTACGCGGCGACCAAGAACCGCCCTCCGGGGCGGTTGCGGCGCCCGGGTGCCGACGCAGGTCACCCGCAGGGCGTTCGAAACGCGCCGTGTCGGCAATTCGCCCGAACGGGCGGCACGGTGGCGCGTCCCGCGACGAACGCGCCCCGCCGCCGCCCGCGGCGCGGCGGCGAACACCGGCACGGCCTTCGGCCGTACGTCCGTCCCCGCCCGTCGCGTTTGCCGCGCTCGCGTGTCAGCGCAGCTGCTGGGCCAGTCCGACGATGATGCCCTCGGGGCCGCGGACGTAGCAGAGCAGGTAGCTGTCCTCGAACCGGGCGATCCGGCCGAGGAGTTCGGCGCCGTGCGGGCGCAGCCGGACGACGGTGTCCTCAAGGTCGTCGACGGCGAACATGACGCGGTGCGTGCCCAGGATGTTGTGCGGCCGGTTGCGCGGCCCGTCGCTGGTCGCCGCGGGGCTGCGGTACTTCGCCAGTTCGAGCCGGCTGTGCCCGTCAGGGGTGCGGACCATCGCGATGTCGCAGTGGACGCCGTCGAGTCCGGTGCACTGGTCGGCGACGGGGCCCTGGACCTCCGCCCTGCCCTCCAGCTCCATGCCGAGTTCCACGAAGAACGCGACGGCGGCGTCCATGTCCTCGACGACGATGCCGACGTTGTCCATGCGCTGAATGGCCATGCTGGTCTCTCCTTCTGCCGTGCGCGGGCCGGTGGTGGCCGCCGCTGCCCCTGGGACGGAGCCGGCGGCCGGTTCTCGACATCCGCAGACCGCAGAATTCCGGGAGAACCGGGGCCCGCCGCCCCGGCGGGCGGATCAGAAGGTACGACCCGACCCCCGACCGGCGAGGAATCCGCCGGTCAGGGGGGTGTCGGTGGCGTCAGACGCGCGCGCCCCACATGAAGGGCATGTTGCCGACGGACTCGTAGCGCACCACGGCGCCCGGCTTGGGGGCGTGGATGATCTGGCCGTTGCCGGCGTAGATGCCGACGTGGTGCAGGTCGCTGTAGAAGAACACGAGGTCGCCGGGCTGCAGGGCGCTGGCGGAGGATATCCGGGTGCCGACGTTGGCCTGGTCCTGCGAGATACGCGGCAGCGACACGCCGGCCTGCGAGAAGGCCCAGCCGGTGAGGCCGGAGCAGTCGAACGAGCTGGGGCCGGTCGCGCCGTAGACGTACGGGGCGCCCAGCTTGCTCTGCGCCGCGGACAGGGCGGCGGCGCCGTGGGAGGAGCCGGGGGGCAGGTCGCCGAGGTCGACGCGCTCCTCCGACTCGCGGCTGGCGCGCTGCTCCTCTTCGGCGAGCGCGGCCTGCTCCGCGGCGGTCAGCTGGTTGAGCAGGGAGCGGGCCTTGCCCAGTTTGTCCTGGACCTTCTTCTTCTGGGCGCCCAGCTCCTTGCGGGTCTCCGCCAGGTCCTTGAGCTTCTCGCCCGCCTCCTGGCGCTGCTGCGCGAGGCTGCGCTGCTTGTCGGCGATGCGCTCCAGCGACTCGGCCTGCTTGCCGCTGACCCGGTCCATCGTGGACGCCTTGTCCAGGTAGGTGTCCGGGTCGGCCGAGAGGAAGAGCTGCACGGACGGGTCGATGCTGCCGCTGCGGTACTGGGCGTTGGCGAGCGAACCGAGGCCGTCGCGGAGGTCGTTCAGCTCCTGCTGGCCGCGGGCGGCCTTGTCCTGCAGCTCCTCGACGTCCTCTTCGAGCTTGTCCTGCCGCTCCTTGGCGCCGTTGTACTTCTCCGTGGCGCGCTCGGCGTCCTCGTACAGGCTGTCCACCTGCCGCTTGACGTCGTCCTTGTCGGGAGCGGCGTGCGCGCTCTGGGTGGAGATGGCGACGGCCGCGGCGGCGGTCGCGGTGAAGACGGTGACCCTGGCCCGGTTCGGCTGCTTCGGTCGACGGTGGGACGCCACGAAGGCGAGCTCCTCTTCCTCCAGCCGCCCGACCGTGGCTTGGGGACGCCCCGGTACCGGCGGGACCTTCGCCATCGCTCCGGTTGAGCGATCGACAGCACGAAGGTTCGACGCCAGACACTAACGAGGCTCCGGTGATCCGATCAAATCCCTCCGGCAAAAAAGTCCCCCCGAAGCGCGTTTCTTTACTCATCTCACACGGCCAGTAGTCACCGTTCGACAACGAGTTGGACTCGGAGCGGCGAACTGTCCACACCCGGCCGAGACAGCCGTGATGTCCGAACTCGCCCGCGTTTCCCCGGGTTGTCAGCTGCGCGCGAGCCGTTTGAGGAGCAGCGCGGACGACACGGGGCGGGCGCCGGCGGCGGCGACGCCGTCGGCGACCTCGCGGTCGGCGGAGACCACTACGACCGGACGGCCGGTGGGTTCGGCCCGTACGAGCCGGCGGATCAGCTCGTCGGCGGTCTCCCCCGGGTCGCTGAACAGCACCCGCACCCCGCGCGGCGGGGCCAGCAGCACCGGCGCGGCCAGCTCCGCGCCGTCGAAGACGCACGTCACCTCGGCGCCCGTCTGCGCCGCGAGGCCGGCGAGGCCGCCGAGGAGGCGCAGGCGCTGCTTCTCCAGCGGGAGGGTGGGATAGCCGGTCTTGGTGACGTTGTAGCCGTCGACGACCATGTGGGCCTGCGGCAGGGCGAGCAGCTGGTCGAGGAGCGCGGGGTCGGTGGCGGACAGGGCGCGGGCGGCCACGTCCTTCGGCGACATCGTGCCGGGCTCGACGGCGCGTACGGTGTCCGCGGGGGTCATCCGGGTGGGCGGCAGGGCGAGTTCGCGGCGGAGCCCCTGGGCGGCGTCGAGGACGGTGTCGAGGAGGAGCCGTACGCGCATGTCCTCCACGCTGCGGCCCTCCCGGGCGGCGCGGCGGCTGGCCTCAAGACCCGACTCGGCCTCGCCGAGGCGGGCGCGCAGCCGGCGGGCCTCGCTCTCGGCCGCGGCCAGCTGGGCCGCGGCCTCGTCGCGGCCGGCGGCGGCCTCCTGCTGCAGCTTGCGCACGGCCGCCTCGCCGCGTTTGACGTCGCTGAGCGCGGCGCGCAGCCGGCGGTGCAGCCCCTCGTTCTCGCGCCGCAGCGACTCCAGTTCATGCCGGGTGCGCTCGGCGTCGCCGCGGGCGGCGGCGCGGGCCTCGGACAGCTCCGTACGCAGCCGGGCCAGCTCGCGGGCAGCCTCCTCGCCGGCCCGCTCGTCGCCGGCCCGCTGCTCCTCCTCGCCGGCGGCGGCGATGAGCTTGGCCCAGCCCGGGGGGCGCAGGACGTCGGCGAGCGCCGCGACGTCGTCCGGCTCCGCGGCGGCCGGCGGGCTGCCGGCGCGCAGCGCGGCGGCCAACTCGGGCTGGAGGCCGGCGGCCCGCTCGGCGATCCGGTCGCGGAAGGCGGCGTCGGTCTCCAGCGCGGCCGCGATCGCGTTGCCGGCGAGCCGGACGCGGCGGGAGGGGGTGAACCGGGCGTACTGCCGCAGCTGCACGGGCAGCTCGGCGACGGTCAGCCCGCCGAAGCACTCGTCCGCCAGCGCGATGATCCGGCGGCGGACCCCCTCGGGCAGCGGGCCGTCGAGCACCTCGGCCGCGTCCTCCTCGGAGGAGACGCCCGGGCCTTCCCTCGGCTCCACCACCGGTCACCTTTCCGCCTCAGCGATCCCCGCGGCCCCGGGCCGGCCGTCCGGCGTCGCAGGCCGTGCCCCCACCCTACGACCTGGAGCGGGGTCTGGGGCAGGCAGATAGAGTGAGCGCCGCACGCGGTTCCGAGAGGGAGAGCGAACACATGATCACTGCGATCGTTCTGATCAACACCGACGTGGATCGCATTCCCGAGATCGCGGAGTCGATCGCCGCGATCGACGGGGTCAGCGAGGTGTACTCGGTCACCGGGGCGCACAACCTGATCGCCCTCGTCCGGGTGGCGCGCCACGACGATCTGGCCGACGTGATCCCCGGACGGATCAGCAAGGTCCCGGGCGTGGCGGCGACGGAGACGCACATCTCCTTCCGTACGTACTCGCAGCACGACCTCGAAGCCGCGTTCGCGATCGGCCTGGAGGAGTAGCGCGGAGCGCGCCCGGGGCCGCAGATGAAGAATCCCTCATCCGGTCTTCACGCTGCGCCGCCCTCGCCGGCCGCAGGCTCGGACGCATGGCTTTCTCGCAGCGCATGGCCGCACTGACCGCGGTCGTGGCGATCCCGCTGGGCGTCGCCGCGACCAGCTACGCCCTGACCGACGACCCGGAGGAGCCGGCCCCGCCCGCCCGGGTGGAGATGGAGGGCGGGAGGTCCTCCCCGCCGGGCTCCGCCCCGCCCTCCCCCGAGGGCACGCCCGGCGACGAGGTCGTCTCGCCGCCGCCGGTACGCGACGGGCCCGCGACGGATCCGGCCGGCGGCCCGGGCGGCGGCGGCACGGACGACGACGGTGACGACGGCGGTGACGACGACGGCGGCGGCGACGACTCCGGCGGCGGCAACGACGACGAGTTCGACGACTGACGCATGATCTCCGCGCGCGCCCGCATCCTGCTGTGGCTGCTGGTGGTGATGACCGCGGCGCTCGCCGCCGTCGCCGGCACCACCCGGTCCATCCTGCTGCGCGACCTGGACCACCGGGTGGACCGGCTGCTGGCGCAGGAGACGCGGGAGTTCGCGAACCTCTACGAGGAGGGCGTCGACCCCGAGACCGGCCGCCCCTTCACCAGCCCGCGCAGACTGCTGCGGGTCTTCCTGCAGCGGCAGTACGCGGACCCGGACGAGGAGCTGCTCGGCCTGGTGGGCCGGCCCGGCCGGGGTCCGGCGCAGCTCGTACAGCCCCGGGACCTGACCGTGGCCCGGCCGCTGGAGGCCGACTCCGCGGGCCGCCGGGAGATCTTCGCGTCCGAGGAGCGCACGGGCACCCTCGACCGGCCCTCGGGCGGGCTGCGCTGGGCCAAGGTCGGCATCGGCGCGCCGGGCGAGCCGGACGCGGCGGCGTTCGTCGTCGCCATCCACACCGAGCGCGAACGCGAGCGGGTCGCCGACGTGTTCGTCATCATGCTCGCCATCTCGGCGGTGGCGCTGGTGCTGGTCTGCGCCATCGGCTGGGCGGTGGCGGGCCGCATCCTGGCGCCCGTCCGGCTGGTCGGCGAGACCGCCGCGCAGCTGACCGAGCAGGACCTCACCCGGCGGATACCGGTGCGCGGGCGCGCCGACCGGGACGAGACGGCGGCGCTGGCCGCCACGTTCAACGCCATGCTGGACCGGCTGGAGCGGGCGTTCGCCGCGCAGCGGGAGTTCGTCGACGACGCCGGGCACGAGCTGCGCACGCCGATCACCATCGTGCGCGGGCACCTGGAGCTGATGGGCGCGGACCCGGCGGAGCGCGAGGAGACGCTGCGGCTGGTCACCGACGAGCTGGACCGGATGACCCGGATCGTGGAGGACCTGCTGCTACTCGCCAAGGCCGAGCGGCCGGACTTCGTGGCGCCGGAGCCGGTGCAGCTGGCGGAGCTGACCGCGGACGTGTTCGTCAAGGCCCGGACGCTGGGCGAACGGGACTGGGAGCTGGGCGAGGTCGGCGACGGCGAGGTGCACCTCGATCCGCAGCGCGTCACGCAGGCGATGGTGCAGCTCGCCCAGAACGCGGTCCAGCACACCGCGCCCGGCGGGCGCATCCGCATCGGCTCCCGGGTCGCCGGCGGACACGTCGAGCTGTACGTCGCCGACGGCGGCCCCGGCGTCCCGGAGCAGGACGCCGACCTCATCTTCGAGCGCTTCCGCCGCGGCACCGCGCGCCGCGGCTCCCGCGGCGGCGGCGCGGGCCTGGGCCTGGCCATCGTCAAGGCCATCGCCGAGGGCCACCGCGGCCGCGTCGGACTCGGCCCCACCGAAGGCGGCGGGGCCACCTTTACGCTGATCCTTCAGGGGGGTCTGTGATGAACCGGATTCTCATCGCCGAGGACGAGGAGCGTATCGCCTCCTTCGTGGAGAAGGGGCTGCGCGCCAACGGCTTCACCACCACCGTCGCCGCCGACGGCGACACCGCGTACGAGTTCGCCCTCACCGGCGGCTTCGACCTGGTCGTCCTCGACATCGGGCTGCCGGTCCTGGACGGCTTCACCGTGCTGCGCCAGCTGCGCGAGGCGCGGTCGACGGTGCCGGTCATCGTGCTCACCGCGCGGGCGTCGGTCACCGACACCGTCGCGGGCCTCGAAGGCGGCGCCGACGACTACATGACCAAGCCGTTCCGCTTCGAGGAGCTGCTCGCCCGGGTGCGGCTGCGGCTGCGTACCGCCGCGCGGGCGCCGGAGGTGACGGTGCTGCGCAGCGGCGACCTGTCGCTCGACCTGCGGACCCGCAGGGCCCGGGCCGGCGGGCGCACCGTGGACCTGACGGCCCGGGAGTTCGTGCTGCTCGAACTCTTCCTGCGCCACCCCGGGCAGGTGCTCTCGCGCGAGCAGATCCTCTCCCACGTGTGGGGCTACGACTTCGACCCGGGCTCCAACATCGTGGACGTGTACGTACGGGCGCTGCGCAAGAAGGTGGGCGCCGAGCGGGTGGAGACCGTACGCGGCATGGGCTACCGGCTGCCGGCCCGCCGGCCGGATGAACGGAAGCCGTCGCACTGACACTCTTTCGGGTGACACCCGGGTAAAAGGTGAAATCTCCTTAATCTTCGGCTCATCACCCGCTCACCGCCGCCGCCGAGGCTCAGGACGTGACCCTCTCCCTGCGCCAGGCCGCGGTGTTGTGCGCGGCCCTCAGCGTCTGCGCCCTGCTGGCCGTCCCGGGCAACGCCCCGGGGCTGAGCACCGACGGGCGCCTGACCCTCGCCGTGTTCGCCCTGGCGACCTGCGCCTGGATCGGCACGCCGATCGACGACACGTTCATCGCGCTGGGCGCGGGGCTCGCGCTCGTCGTCACCGGGGTGCTGGACAGCGAGACGCTGTTCGGCACCCTCGGCGACGCGACGGTGTGGCTGCTGATCTGCGCGTTCGTGCTCGCCGCCGCGGTGGCGGGCACGGGCCTCGCGGGCCGGGCGGCGGCGTTCCTGGTCACCGGGGCGCGCTCCGTACGGCAGCTGGTGCACCTGACGACGGCGGCGCTCGTCGTCACCGCCTTCGCCGTGCCGGCCACCTCGGGCCGGGCGGCGCTCGCGCTCCCGGTGTTCCTCGCCCTGGCCAGGGCGCTCGGCGAGCGGCGGCGGCTGGTGGTGATGCTGGCGCTGCTGTTCCCGACCGTCATCCTGCTGTCGGCGGTGGCGACGCTCATCGGCGCCGGGGCGCACCTGATCACGGTGTCGGTGCTGTGGGAGGCGACCGGGGAGCAGATCGGCTTCACGCGGTGGCTGCTGCTCGGGCTGCCGCTGGCGATCGCCACCGCCCACCTCGCCGCCGAGGTGGTGCTGCTGACGACGACGCGGCGCGTGGACCGCAAGGGCCCGGTGCACCTGACCGCGGAGCAGATACAGGAGCACGCCGAGCAGCCGGTCACCGGCCCGCTGTCGCCGGCGGAGGCGCGCTGCGCGCTGCTGCTCGGCACGGTGGTGGCGCTGTGGTGCAGCGAGCCGGTGCACCGGGTGCCGCCGGCGGTGGTGGCGCTGATCGGCGCGGTGGTCGCGGCGTCGCCGGCGATCGGGACCGTTCGGCTGAAGGACGCGCTGCGCACGGTGCCGTGGTCGCTGCTGCTTTTCATGGCGGCGACGATGGCGATGGGCGTCGCGCTGTCGGAGTCGGCGGCCGCCGCGTGGCTGGTCTCCGGGCTCCCGGGCGGCTCCGCCGTGCCGGCGTGGGCGTTCCTGGCCGGGGTGGTCGCCGTGAGCACCGCCGCGCACCTGGTGCTGCAGTCCCGCTCGGCGCGCTCCAGCGTGCTCGTCCCGCTGGTGATCGCCGCGGCGCTGGCCGCCGGCGTCAACCCCGTCGCCGCCGCCCTCGCCTCCACCGCCGCGGCCGGCTTCTGCCAGACGCTGCCCGCGTCCGCCAAGCCCGTCGCGCTCTTCTCCGTGCCGGGCGTGCCCACGTACACGCCGCGGGATCTGCTGCGTACGGCCGCGGTGCTGGCGCCGCTGACGGCGGCGCTGGTGCTGCTGTTCGCGCTCGCGGTGTGGCCGCTGCTCGGGGTGCCGGTCACGGACCGCTGACCCGCTCCCCCCCGCTGACCCCGCTGACCCCGCTGACCCCGCCGACCGACCCTCGCAACCCTCCACCCCGGGAGCCCGCTCATGCTCAACCGCGTCGTCGTCGCCCCCAGCGGCTTCAAGGAATCCCTGTCCGCCGAGGCCGCCGCCGAGGCCATCGCCGAAGGCGTCGGCCGGGTGCTGCCCGACGCCGCCGTCGACCTGATCCCGCTCGTCGACGGCGGCGAGGGCACGGCGCAGGCGCTGGCCGCGGCCACCGGCGGGCGGCTCGTGCCGCACACCGCCACCGGGCCGGTCGGCGACCGGCTGGAGACCCACTTCGCGCTGCTCGGCGACGGCACCACCGCGGTGGTCGAGATGGCGGCCGTCGCCGGACTCGCCCTCGTGCCCCGCCCCCGCCGCGACCCGGGCGGCACCACGACGTACGGGGTCGGGGAGCTGATCCGCGCCGCGCTCGACCGCGGCGTGCGGCGCGTCGTCGTCGGCTGCGGCGACTCCGGCACCTCCGACGGCGGCGCCGGCGCCCTCACGGCCCTCGGCGCCCGGCTCCTCGACGCCGGTGGCCGCGACCTCGCCCCCGGCGGCACCGCCCTCGCCCGGCTCGCGCGCGTCGACACCGCCGCACTCGACCCGCGGCTGGCGGCGACGGAGCTGCTGGTGGCCTGCAACCCGTACAACGTGCTGTGCGGCCCCCGCGGCGTCGCCCGCGTCTTCGGCCCGCAGAAGGGCGCGACCCCGCGGCAGGTCGAGGAGCTGGCCGGCGCCCTCGGCCGCTGGGCCGACGTCCTCACCCGCGACCTCCCGGCCCCCGGCACGGACCTCCGCCGCGGCCCCGGCACCGGCGCCTCCGGCGGCCTCGGCGCCGGCCTCGCGGCGGTCGGCGCCCGGCTCCTCCCCCGCTTCGAGGTGCTCCTCGGCCACCTCGACCTCGACGCCCGGCTGGCCGCCGCCGACCTCGTCATCACCGCGGAGGGCGCCCTCGACCGCCAGACCCCGCGCGGCAAGGTCCCCGCGGAGGTGGCGCGGCGCGCCAAGCTCCACGGCCGCCCGGTCCTGGCGCTGGCCGGCACCCTCGGCGAGGGCGCGCACGAGATCCACGGCACGGGCGTCGACGCCTACGGCACCATCATCCCCGGCCCGATGGCGCTGCCCGAAGCGCTGCTGCGGGCCCGGGAGTTCCTGGCGGACGCGGCCGAACGGTCGCTGCGCATGGTCCTGATCGGCAGCGCGCTCGCCGGGCGGCCGGCCGCCGGGCGCGGGAACGCGCGGTAGACCGCGGGCCCCGGACCGGGGCGGCGGGGCACGCCGGGGCGCCGCCGTGCCTGGCCGCGCGCCGCGGCCGAACGAGACGAGCAGCGTTCGCCGGCGCGGATGTGCGCCGTGCCCGGACGCGCCCAGATCCCGGTCCGACGGGGCCCGGGTCCCGGCCCGGGTACCGCGGCCCGGTCGCGGTTCCGGTGCGCGACGTGCACACCGCCGAGCGGTGCATCCGGGCAACCTGGCGGACGCGC